>JALYMD010000740.1 GCA_030773875.1 Chloroflexota bacterium
GAGCCGTCTGTGAAGAGGTTGGCGAGATGGGCCTTAGCCTCGTGGGAGAAACGCGGAACGAGCGAGGCGACGGCGGCGTTGGCCCGGAGCTTGGTCGCGTCGAAGAAGAGTTCCCTGCCCCAGACTAGACGCGCCTCCTGGCAGAGATCGACGATCCGCTCGACGAATTACTCGAAGACACGTACGCCTAACCGCTGCCGGATGTGGGTCAGGCTGGAGTGATCGGGCAGCGCCTCGTCCAGGGCGTCGCCGAGGTACCAGCGATGGGCGAGGTGGAGGCTGGCGGTCTCGCCGAGCTTCCGCTCGGAGCGGATTCCTTCGACGAACATCACGAGCTGCAACTTAAAGAAGACGACCGGGTCGATCGAGGGCCGATCCCGGTGGGCAAAGAGTTCCTGGACCCAGTCGCGGACGAAGCCCAGGTCGAGCTTGGCCTCGAGGTGGCGATAGAAGTGGTCCTTGGGGACCAGCATCTCCAGCAAGACCGTGATTGGTTCATGGCGGCGGCGGGGTTTGGCGGGCCAAGCATCGGTGGGCTCCTGGAAGCGTGATCGGGAACGCCACGATGCCCTGGGATGACCTCTCGCATGCGGACCCCGGCCGGCGGGATGGGCCTCCGGCCGCCCTCAGCCGATGGCCTCCCCCGACAGCCGGCGCGCCCAGCCCTCGCCGTGTCCCGTTTGCACGGTCAGCTCCGTGACCCGCCCGGCCTCCGAGCGCTGGAAGCGCAGGGAGACCGGCCGCTGGACGCCGAGGTGGAATCCCACGAATTCGCTCCCCGAAGACGGCACAAAGCCGGTTCGGGCGGGGCTGTCGATCCCGCGCGCGCCGAGCCCAACGACCTGGCCGTCCCGCCACACGACGCGCACCGTCGCGCGGGCGCCCTGCCCCTGTCGGCGGAGGATGGTCCAGACCCCGTCCTCGAACCCGGGCCAGGCGGCGACCGTGCCAAGGGCCTGGTAGCCCGGCGCGGGGCGGCCATCGCCTGCCGCCGCCTGCCAAAGGTGCGTCAAGAACGGCCGGTAGCGGTCGAAGCGCTCGGGCGTGGTCTCCGCACGCAACGGCTGGAAGTCACGCCGTCCACTCGCCTCGACGATGGCCGCGGCGCGCGCGGTGAGCTCCCGCCGCAACGCGGAGCCCTCCGGCGGCGCGGCGGCGAGGAGATCGACCGCCTCCTGGCCGCGCGGCTCCAGCACGAGCCGGTCGCCGACGCGGGCGGCAACGAGGGTCGCGCCCGAGGGCAGGACGTACGTGCCGACGAACTCCTCGAGCGAGACCGCAGGCCCCGTGCCCCGCGCGGGCGGCGGCAGAGCGGGGCGCGCCCCGAGCGCCATGCTCGCGAACGTCTCCTGCAACGCCCGCAGCGCGTAGTGGTCCTCGTTGGTGGCCATCGTCAACACGACGTCATCGTCGACGTAGTGGCGCAGCTCCGCCATGAAGTACCCGTTGTTGCCGCCCCGTGAGACGAGTTGGCCGCCGCCGGGTGCCGCCGAGACGTACAGCCCGTAGCCGGAACTGGCACCGGGTGGCGGGGTCGAGGGCGCCGGGACGTACGGCGTGGCGGCCTTACGGGTGCTGTCCGCGGAGAGCAGGATCCCGTCCGAGAAGGCCCTCTGCCACCGGTAGAGGTCGCCGACGGTGGCGAGCATGCCGCCGTTGGCGCGGAGATTCCACCCCGGCCCGTCGGGCAGCCAGCCATGCTCCGGCGGCGTGCCCCAGTCCTCGTCGTCGGTGTAGCCCCGGGCGAATCGGTCGCGGTCCCACTGCGGGCCGACATACCCCGTCTGCTCCATCCCGGCCGGGCCAAAGAGGTGCTCGCGGAGGTAGGTCTCGTAGGGCCGCCCGGAGACGAGCTCGATCACCACGCCTAGCAGGCTGTAGCCGGGGTTGGAGTAGCGGTACCGGGTTCCCGGAGGCGCCTCGAGTGGCGCGTCGAGTACCCGGCGAATCAGTGGGTTGCGCTCGACCGGCTCCTCATCCTCGCCCGAGTACAGGGGCAGGCCGGCCGTGTGGGTCAGGAGGTGGTGCAGGGTGATGCCCACCTTGTCCGGCGGCACGTCGTCAAAGAACGACGCGACGGAGTCGTCCACCCGCAGCCGGCCCTGCTCCTCTAGCTTGAGGATCGCGGCGGCGGTGAAGAGCTTGGTGACGGAGCCAACGTCGAACACCGTCTGGGGGCCGATTGGGCGACCACGCGACCGGTCGGCCAGGCCGTAGCCGCCGTGCAAGACAATCTTGCCCTCCCGGGCCACCAGCACGGCGCCGGAGAAGCCGAACGGCGCGGCGCGGCGCAGGTAGGCATCGAGCCGTCTCCCCAGGCCGCCGCCAACGACCTCCCCAAGCATGGGCGCCGCCCGTTGTTGTCCCACAGGCGTTCCTCCAGGATGGCACGTCCGGGAGAGCTGCTCGCCCCACGCCGTCGTGAAGCCCGTCCGGCGCATGGCCCCCTCGCCGGTGCGGTCTGGCACATCCCCGACCCCGCCGCATGACATCCATTATCTCAGAGGAGGGCCTCCCCCGATGCAACATGCAACACCTCCCAGTCTGGTTTCCGAGCCCTACCCGCTCAAAGCGGGTTATTCAACACACTGGGCTACTATCAGGGGATGTGGCACCTCCGTGAGTTCCCGACGGCTGAAATGTTGGACAGGGCGTGATGCGCGACTCGGTTGCTCGCGGAACGGAGACGCGAGTCTCG
Source organism: Chloroflexota bacterium (assembly GCA_030773875.1). The sequence goes on from JALYMD010000740.1 coordinate 2,699, forward strand.
TAGGTTCGCGTCGGCCGTCGTGCTCCGGCTGACCCTGACCGCGCTCCGCGAGATGGTGCGGGTGACCGGGCCGACGCCGCAGTCGGCGTCGGCCAAGGTGCTGGAGCGGGGGGGTGAACGGCTGGGTGCCGTCCTCTCCCCGGCATCGGATCGAGCATCGGCGGGGCGACGAGGCGGCCCGATCGTGGCTTCGCCGCGCCGTGTGGCGACTGACCCCGCTGCCGCCGAGGTCCTGGCCGCCACGGCCACCTTTGCCACGCCGCTCAGTCACTCGGTGGCCCCCACCGTGCGTGTGTCGCCGTGTAGGGCACAGCCTATGGCACAGGAACGGGTTGGACCGCCCCTGAGCACACGCGCGGGAATGCGAGGAGGAGCGGGCATGGGCAACGGGGACGGAGCCAAGCTGTCGGCGCCGGTGGCGTCGGCGGAGGTGCGACGAGTCTGCTAGGGGCCGGTGATGCCGATCGGCGGCGCCGAGAACAAGGATGGCGGCCGCGAGATCCTGGAGCGGTTCGTCGCCCTGGCCGGAGGAAAGCGGGCTCGCATCGCCATCGTCCCGACAGCGTCGGAGGACCCCGAGGCGATGGGGCAACAGTATGTCGAGGTCTTCGGCAAGCTCGGGGCAGCCGGGGCCGATTGGGTGCGGATCGGGGAGCGCTCCGACGCCAACGCTGAGCCGGCGCTGCACCTGCTTGGGGAGGCGACCGGAATCTTCATCACCGGCGGCGACCAAGCCCGGCTGGTGGCCCTGATGGCCGGGACGCTGGCGATGGAGTGCATCCGCCGGCGCAACGCCGAGGGGGTGGTGGTGGCCGGCACCAGCGCCGGCGCCTCCATCGTCTCCGCCCACCTGATGTCCGGGGAGAACATGCTGCCCCAGAACTCCAACGACGCGGCGGCCCGCAAGGGGATGGTCGAGCTGGTGGCCGGCTTCGGGCTGCTGCAGGACATCCTCATCGACCAGCACTTCAGCCAGCGGGGGCGTCTGGGGCGGCTCATGACCGCCTACGCCGCTAACCCCGGGCTGCTCGGGATCGGCCTCGACGAGGACACGGCGGTGCTGATCACCCAGGACGGGATGCTGGAGGTGCTCGGCAGCAGCATGGTGACGATCGTCGACGGGCGCAACGCCGTCTCCGACTTCTACGAGCGGGAGGTGGGGGAGGTGCTGACGGTGGTGAACTCCCACCTCTTTGTGCTCGGCCCCGGCCGCCGCTTCGACCTGGACACTCGGCAGCCGATCGGGATCGGCGGCGAGACCGGTTGAGCCTCGGCGGGACACGACGACGATCGCCGAGGCGCTCCGGGGCGACGCGGTCGGGATGGGGGAGCCGGCTCCGGCAGAGGGGTGAGGCGGACACGCGCGACCGCGCCCCGCCGGTGCTGCGGACGGTCGTGCTGACCCACGACCTGGGTGATGCGCTGGTGATGATCGCGGGGTGGACGGCGGGCGGGAGTACGGAATGGATGAGCGGATAAACGACGCCGGCGAAGCGATCACCTATCAGCGGCGGGAGTGGACGGCCCAGCGCGTGGGCTGGACGGTCATGACCCTGGTCGTCCTCGCGGCGGTCCTCGGAGTGTTGGGGAACAGCGGGCCCGTGGCCAGCGCCAGGGTGACCGCTTCCGACGGATCCGTGCAGCTCACCTACACCCGTCTGGAGCACCACCACGGGCCGGCGGAGTTGACCGTTGAGGTCGCGCCGGCCTTCGCGGGCGAGGGCGAGGTGCGGCTGTGGCTTGATAGCGCGTACGTCCAAGGCCTTGGTCTGGAGACAATCGTGCCGGAACCCGACCGGGTCGAAGTCGCGCTGGACCGGATGGTCTACGTCTTCACCGTGGCCGAGCCAACCGGACCGCTCGTGATCGACTTCTCGCATGAGCACGACGGGTTCTGGCTGCAGCACGGCCGGCTCGGGATCGTGGACGCCCAACCGGTCGAGTTCCGCCAGTTCGTGTTTCCGTAGCTGCAGGAGCGATGGGTGCGACGAGCGAGTACCGTGGAGGAGCACGATGGACGAAGTGATCCGTGGCATCGCGGTCTATGCCGTGATGATGCTGATCTTCCGCTTCTCGGGCAAGCGCTCGCTGTCCGAGATCACCCCGTTTGACTTCGTGTTGCTCCTCGTCTTCAGCGAGGCGCTGCAGGCGGCTCTCGTCGACGACGACAACTCGCTCACCGCGGCCTTTGTCGTCATCTTGACCCTGGTGGTCTTGAACATCGGGATGTCGCTCCTCAAGCAAGTCTCCCCCAAGATCGAGTTGCTGTTGGAAGGAGTGCCCGTTGTCGTGGTCGAGGACGGGCAGGTGATGCACGACCGGCTGCGACGGGCGCGGATCGACGAGGGCGACATCTTGGCGGCGGCGCGGCAGACCCAGGGTATTGATCGAATGGACCAGATCAGGTCCGCGGTGCTTGAGCGCTCCGGTGGGATCTCGATCATGCCGAAGCAAGCCGAGAGCTAGGCGTCGCGGGGCCGCCGATGGTGCCGGTGGCGAAGAATAGGGGCCGCCATGTCTCACCTCGTCGGTGGTGCCGGGGATATCGGGTGGGTTGCCCTCAAGGCGCTCCTGCTCTACCTCACGGCTGTCGTCGGCTTCCGCCTCGGCGAGCGTCGCACCCTCGCCCAGATGTCACCGTTCGACTTCGTGGCCGCGGTCGCGGTGGGTGCCATCGTTGGGCGCGTCCCGAATGCCAGCACCACCAGCTACCTTGCTGGCGCGGTCACCCTGGTGACGGTGCTCCTCACGCACCGGGTGATCATGCGCCTGCGGTACGCTCCCCGCGTCGCCCACCTCGTTGAGCACGCTCCAATCGTCCTCGTGGCGGACGGGACGATTCTTGAGCGCGAGCTCCGTCGGTGCGGGCTCACGGTCGGCGATCTCCACGGGCAGCTTCGCCAGCACGGCATCGGGGATCTGAGCGAGGTGCGGTACGTGCTCGCCGAGCAGCGCGGGCAACTCTCGGTCATCCGCCGCACCGATAGCGACGAACCGCTCCCCGCTCTGGTGCGCGACGTGGTCGAGCCCACTGCCGCCCCGACGTGACCAACGCCTTCGTACGATCGGGCTAGGGTATTAGTCAGCAGAACAGCAGCTCGAAGCCGAGCGGGTGTGCGCGAATCGAGAAGCAGTTCGTGATGCCTCGGAGTCGATTTGTGGCAAGGGCAAGATAAGTGCTGCTATCAGGGCGGGCGCGACGTGTGTCAGTTGAGGTAAGGAGCGTTATCTCTATCACGTGACTCCCTCTTGCGCTCCCTCCCGCTCGGCCAGCTCAGACAAGGTCACGAGCTGGTAGCCTCGCCGCTCGAGCTCGGGGAGTACGCACCGCAGCACGTCGATCGTTCGCCACCTGCTCACGCTGCCGTCGTGCAGGATGATCACCCCGCCCGGTCGTGTGTGGCGAAGGATGTGTCGCGACGCGTACCACGTCGAGCGGATGTGGCTGTCGTAGGCATACGCGGAGCCCAACGCGCACCGGTAGCCGTAGCGCCTGATCTGCTCAAGCATCCTGCGGCAGTACCAGCCTGACCCTGGTCGGAACCATCGTACCGGCCCGAACTGCGAAAGCAGATCGTGCGTCTGGAGCAACTGACGCTCGAACGCCTCGGCGGGCAGGCGGATACCCGGGGTGTCCGTCATGAGGTGGTTGCCCAACTCGTGCCCCTCCTCGACAATGCGGCGGACGGTCCCCTCGTTGCCCGGGACCCGCTCGCCGATCACGAAGAAGGTAGCGCGAGCCCGATGCTCGGCCAGGACATCCAGGATGGCCGGGGTCAGCGCGGGGTGCGGGGCGTCGTCGATGGTGAGCGCGACGAGCGGCTCCCGGACGTCGATGGCGAACAGGACGTCTGGGTGACGCCTGGCGAGCCACCGGATCACGGGGCCGGGCTGAACCAGTGTGGCTACGCCAAGGGTGCACAGACCAAGCGTGCACGTCAGCGTCTTGCGCATGAGCGGTGAGTCCCTCGCGGCCTTCGGATCCTAGGGAATCCCATCTCGACGATACCATCCGTCAGCCTAGCGCTGAGGATCTCTCCCACCTACGCGACGGTCAGTTCCTCATCCCTCACCCACAGCACCGCTCGATTCCCGCCCATCGCCCCCACACGGGTGGCCACGGCCGGCCAAGCATCGACGTGCCATCACCCCATTAGGCGCGGATCTGGGCCGGCGTCCCGGCCGGCGTCCAGTCGAAGAGCCACGCGGCGACGTCCATCAGCAGGTTGACGGAGCCGTGGCTCATCGGCACGCTGAAGTTGGCGTGCCAGTAGGTGCCGTGCATCACGTGGCCGTCGTCGGTGACGTACATCGTCCAGGGCACGTCCGGCACGTTGTAGTACTCGCCCCCGAGGATGCCCTTCATGTCCTCCGCCCCTCCTTTCCCTGACACCTTACATGCGCCGACCCCACTTCCACACCTCACGCAGGTGCAAAGGGGCGAAAGGGGCCGGCGGGGTCGTGATCGTTAGGCGGCCAGAGTGATGCCTCCTTGATGCCTGCGATGTGCGATGCTCCCGCCGCTCCGCCGTGGTCGCGCGCACGTCTCGGGCATAGCGGCCACCTTGATGCGGTGAAGCGCTTGGGGAGCCAGACGTGCATGAGCTGAACGTCGCCTTGGTCGTCGTCGGCGGGCTAGTCCTGGTGCTCGGCCTGTTCTCTGGCCTAATGCGGCAGCTTCCGGTATCAGATCCGTTGGTCGCCCTGCTCGCTGGGGTGCTGCTCGGGCCGGTCGGCCTCGGCCTGCTTGACCCCGCCGCCTGGGGCCGACAGGAAGTCATCATGGAGCAGGCAGCACGCCTGACACTGGCCATCGGACTGATGGCGGTCGCGCTGCGCCTGCCGAAGGCAGAGCCGCTGCGCCGCTGGCGCTCCCTCGCCGCCCTGCTCGGCCTCCTGATGCCCCTCATGTGGCTAAGTAGCGGCCTGCTGGTCTACCTCATCCTTGGGCTTCCCTTCTGGGCGGCGATGCTCGTTGGCGCCGTGCTCACCCCAACCGATCCGGTCGTCGCCAGCTCCATCGTCACCGGCAAGGTCGCCGAGGAGAACTTGCCCGACTCCGTCCGGCACACCATCTCTGCCGAGTCGGGCTTCAACGACGGTCTCGCCTACCCATTCGCCCTGCTGCCGATCCTGCTCCTGACGCGCTCGACGGGGGAGGCCCTGACCCACTGGCTGACGCGCAGCATCCTCTGGGAGGTCGGAGGCGCCGCCGCCTTTGGGGCATTGCTTGGGTACGCGGCTGGCCGGCTCCTCCGATGGGCGGAGGCCAAGCAGCTGGTCGAGCAGACATCGTTCCTCGCCTACACCCTCGCCCTCTCGCTGGTGGCGCTCGGCGGCGGCAAACTCCTCGGCACCGACGGGATCCTGGCCGTCTTCGTGGCGGGCATCGCCTTGGACATGACCATCAGCAGCAGCGAGCGGGCCCAGGAAGAGCGGGTTCAGGAGGCAGTAAACCGCTTCTTCACCCTGCCCATCTTCGTGCTCCTGGGCTTGACACTACCCTGGCAGGAATGGGGGGAGCTGGGATGGCGTGGCGTCATCCTCGTGGTTGCCGTGCTGCTCCTACGCCGGCTTCCAGCGATGCTGGTGTTACGGCCACTGCTCGGCCGGGTGAAGGCGGTGCCGGATGCCCTGTTCATGGGCTGGTTCGGTCCAGTCGGCGTGGCAGCCATCTTCTACGCCAGCCTTGCCCGGGGCCGGACGGAGGTCGAGGAGGCCTGGGTGATCGGCAGCCTCGTCATCTGTGGCTCCCTCCTGGCCCATGGGCTGACCAGTTCCCCGTTCACCCGCTGGTACGGTCGGCGAGCCGGCAAGGGAACTGACGCCGAATAAGACCGTACCCATTGGGCAACGGCCATCCGTTCGAAGACAGCGTCGTCCGTCCGGCGTGCTTCTCCACCCGCTCACGGCACCGCACCGAGCAGCAGCAACCGGTGGGTCCAGGTGAGAACAGAGGGCAGGGCAAGCACCCTCGTCTGCAACCGAGCTCCCCCCAGAGCCGCTCCATTATCCCCAAGGGCAGCGGCACGGCTTCTGCACACCCTCTTCAGGGTCAGCGGTGGCGGGCGTGGAGAATCCGCCTCCGAGATGCTCATAATAAGAGGAGGAGGACCATGGCGTCGGAGCAGCGAGGGATGCGGGAGATCCAGAATGATATCGAGGCCGGCGGGGGCGGGATGGCGGTCGGGGTGCTGGCCGGGGCACTGCTCGGCCTCGTCGTTGGCATCTTCCCGGGCCTTGCCATCGCTAGGACCGCACGTGTGGAGGAGGACGATTGACAGGTGTCCTGCCGGTGGTGGGTGACACCAAGCCGGCTGTCGACGAGCTGCAGCACAAGAGGTGTTGTTCGCCATCGCCGCCCTATCAGTCCACCACTGGGCTGCCGCCTCGGCGAAGCTCGTTAGCGACCTTGTGGAGCTCTCCCCAGTGCCAGACCGCAGACGCGCGGAGCCTGGCCCCCACGCCGAGAAGGACGACAGCAACGTCGCCGGTGCCCGCCCAACGCGAGGCCTCAGTCAAACGGAGGACCCGATGCAACTCAAGCCGATCGGCGAGCAGGTCGTAGTGATTCTCGGCGCCTCGAGCGGGATCGGGCGCGTGACCGCCCTACGTTTTGCTGAGCGGGGGGCGAAGGTGGTTGTCGCGGCGCGCAGCGAACCGGGGCTTGCCTCGCTGGTTGAGGAGATTACCGGCCGCGGCGGCCAAGCGGCGTACGCCGTGTGCGATGTTGTGGACTTCGCGCAGGTGGAGGGCGTGGCGGCGTTGGCCGTGAGCACCTTCGGGCGTATCGACACCTGGGTCAACGTCGCCGCGGTCTCGGTCTACGCCAGCTTCGAGGAGACGTCGCTGGAGGAGTTCCGGCGCGTCATGGACATCAACTTCATGGGCCAGGTGCACGGCGCGAAGGCGGCACTCCCGCACCTCCGCCGGGAAGGGCGCGGGGCCCTCATCTCCATCTCGTCGGTCGAGAGCATCGTCTCGCTGCCGCTGCACAGCGCGTACGCGGCCTCGAAGCACGCGGTCGAGGGCGCCGTTGACGCGCTCCGGCGGGAGTTGCTCGCAGAGGGGGCGCGGATCTCCGTCACGAGCGTGAAGCCGGCCACGATCAACACGCCCTTCTTCAATAACTCGCGGAACAAGATGGACGTGAAGCCGCAAGGTCCGCCGCCGTTCTACCAGCCGAGCGTCGTGGCGGACTGCGTGCTCTACGCCGCGGAGCACCCGGTGCGCGACGTGTTCGCCGGCGGCGCCGGCAAGATGATGGCGATGAATCAGATGCTGGCCCCGCGTCTCTTCGACGCCGTACTGGCGCGCGTCGCCATCCCGCTCCAGCGCCGGGACGAACCGCCGGCCGATGGGGAGGGCAACCTGTACGCGCCGCGCGCGCACGACAACCGGGCCGAGGGTGACTTCAGCGACAAGGCCCTGCGGTTCAGCCCCTACACCTGGATGGAAACACACCCACTGGCGAGGGTGGCGGCCGCCGGTGGAGTGCTGGCCGGGGCCGGCTTGTTGCTCACCCGAGGCCGCCGCACCTGACCAAGTCGGTCCAAAGCGACGGGATGACGGACGGCCACACCGTCTGGTTCGGTAGCCGTCCGCAGTCGCTCGGTCGCAATTTCCCCCAGGAGAGGCCGACATCCACCACGCGCTCAGGGGCTCCCGGCCTGTGGGGGAGTCCTAGGCTTTCTCCAGGTTGTGGGCGGGAACAAAGGACTTGGGCCGGTGGGTGACGAGTTGCTCCAGCTTCTCGGCGGCAGTCATCGCCACCACCCCGGCCGCCCCGCCACCAACCCGCGCACCGCCCGGTTGTCCCTCGTGACCATGGTTCCTCCCTCATCCCTCCCGCGTCCCATGGACGGGCCGCCGTGAGGTCTCGAACGATTGCTTGCCCGAAGCGCGTCGCCGTCAATCGGGGGATGGTCGCCGGTCGAGAGCCTCGTGCTCGTTACCCCGCCTGGTTCCCGGCAAGCTCCCGCATCCGCTCGCTCACGATCCCTGGCAGGCTCTGCTGGATCCGATCGGCCATCGCCTGGTCCTCGCGCATGATCTGCTCGCAGATCGCCGCGGTCTCGAGGTCGCCGACCTCGGTCGCCGCCACGACCAACGCCCGGTACGACGCCACCTCGAAGTTCTCGGCGGCATAATCGACAAGGGCGTTCTTCACCATCTCGTCCCGCGCTAAGCCCGTCATCGGCGCCTGCATCGTGCCGAATAGCGTGCCGACCACCGACTTCACGCCCGAGACGTTGCCCCCCAGGCGCTCGATGCAGCCCTTCACCTGCTCGGCGTGACGGCGTGTCTCCTCAAGGTGCTGCTGGTCTATGGCTTGGACGGCCGGATACTCCTTCGCGTCGTTGACGCGATGCTCAAGCACCTGGACCAGGGCATTCTCCATCGCGTGGGCGTCGTTGAGCCACGCAATCACAAGATCCTTGGTGTTCATGCCGCGCTCCTTGCTTGTCCCCTTGAGGCCGTAACGGCAGGCATCGAACGCCGCCCTGCCGCCTCTGCTCCGTCAGCAATCCCTGCGCCAGGCGTGTGAGGCGGCAGGCGACCGCCGTCGAGCGCAGTCGGCGGAAGGAGGGTCCCCGTACCTTGACCGATTCCCGGCGGCGCTGTCCCGAGTCCCCGGCGGTTCGGGGACCGCCGGGGGGCCGGCTGGCCATCGAGCGCCATCTCGATCCCCGCCGGTACACGATCGAACCCTCCCCGGCCACGACGCAGTGCTTCGCCACCAAGTTGTAGAGCAGCCGGGGCGGCTCCGCCGCTCCGCCGGACGCGGGTTTCACCCGGGAGCCGCTCCCCGTGTGGAGCGGCTCCCG
>JALYMD010000741.1 GCA_030773875.1 Chloroflexota bacterium
GCCGCGGCTTGGGCGGACCGGCGCAACGCTGCGCACGCCGTCGTGAACTGGCGCTTCACCACCGCCGACGCCCGGATCAAGCTCAAACGCCTCTACCCAGCAATTCACCCTTGACGCTCCACTAGACTGTGGCGCCTCCGGCGAGAAGGCCGGCCAGAATCTGGTTGAGCTGAGCGCTGAGTTCGGCGCTCAGCTCGGCGGCGTCGACGGCGGTGTCGACGACAGTGCTGTCAGCGATGCCGTCGCCGTCGATATTCACCTCGACGTAGTCGACATAGATGTTGATGTCGTCATCGCTGTAATCGTCGTTGTCGAAGATGATGCCCGTGTTGGTGGGGTTCTGTTCCTGATCGAGGATCTGGTCGTTGGCGTTGCTCTGGTCGCTGGTCTGGTTCAGCTCGGGACTCAAAACGGCATCCTGGGCGCCGCTCTGGCTCGCAGATTGGTTCCCGTCGCTGGCAACGTAGGTCTCCGCGAGGGTCGTGTCACCCGCGCCGCCCGCCTGGAACCAGACGCCCTGCTCGAGGTCCTGATCCAGTTCCTGGGTTGGATTCTGGGTCAGGTCGCTGGTGTTGCCCAAATCGACGTGCTGGTCCTGGCCACCCTCCTGGTTCTGGGGAGCGTCGATGACGATGACGTTGGCGCCTTCGTCGCCCACCTGGGCGAACGCTGTCGACACCGCGGCGCCGGAAAGACCTATCACTAATAGGATCAGGGCGCCGAAGCGAGCGTACGTGCGGATCCGCTCCATGGGTGCGTCTGCCCTCCCTGTGTCCCCGCATGGGGTCCATCGCTCCCCCAGGCCCACCCTGGCGAGCAGCTTCACGCTACCCAAGTTGTCGACTATGGACATCCCGACGAACCCCGTGGGTAGCTTGCCCGTAGTGTAGCAAAAACAAAGGCCTAATGTATAGAAGTGCCTCATTGACACAGTTGGCAGCGCAACGTACATTTGACAACAGAGGCACAATTGGACGGATCTCCTGATCCGCTGCACTCCTCTCCGGGCGGACACTTCCGGCGTCCCTTGAGGCGGCCCACGGGTCGGGCCTAGCTCTGCCGCATCCCGGCGCTGGGAAGCGCCAGCAAGTGCTCGCCTCTGCCCTATTTCCAGCAAACGGGCGGCAACCGGCGCAACGGCGACCGGTGGAACGCTGACCGACGCCGGGAACGCACTGAGGAAGGAAGCGGAGGAGATGGGCTAGGTCAGGGTCATTCCCTGCTCAGCGGGGGTCTGAGGCGATCCGACAACTCCCGTTCGTCGGGTGTGTCGATCGGCCGTGGGAGGGTTTCCCTCCTGGCCGGCTCGGCGCGAGCCAGCCACGGCGATCGAGAGGCCGGTGCTGACAGCGAAAGCGCTCCCGTGCCAGCATGTCGGCGCTCGTCGTCCTCCCCGAGGATATCCCGCCGGTGCCGGGCGCCCCGCCCCCATCTCGCGGCGCCGGTCCCACTGCACGATCACCTCGAAGCACGAAGCCGTTAACGGCGGCGGGACCGACCGTGTGGCCCCCCGGCGCGGCCGATCCCGCCATCCGCGTCGACGCCAGGATCGGTCCGAACTTCGGTGGGCTACGCCGGAATGCCGCCGGCGAGCAGGTGCCGGCACGTAGCTCGGCGAGGATGGTTTCAAGCTTCGGGACGACCACAGCTAACCCGCCTCGATGTCGACGGTCACGGCGATGTCGGTGGTGGCGACATCGCTGTTGGCGTCGGTGTCGGCGACCGTACCGCGCGTGGGAGCGCCCGACCAGGTCGTGGGCACCGTAGTACCGTCGCCCAGGTTCTCCGACGGGCAGGTGCGGGGGAATCACAAGCGTCCGTGCCGTGCCCCAAATCAACACCCGAAATCCGCATGTGGGATGGTTCCCGTCCGGTGCCAGCCAAGCGGTACGCGATCTGAACGGGCACCCCGGCGGCATGAGACATAGCCTGCCTACTGTCCCGTCGATACCCTCTGAGGGACTTGACCTTTCCGAGGATATCCGCCCATACGTCTTCGATAGCCTGCTCAAACTCGGGATCGTGCTTCGCCGCGTCGAATGGGATGAATCTTCCGAAGAGCGAGAGGGGAGAAGCCCCGGGTGAGACAGTGCTCCGGAGTATGAGGTTGGGCAAGCGCTTCGGCGTGGATACCCCGGTGGACCGAGTGCAAAGCCGGAAGCGCGCCAGGGACGAGCACGAGAACCAATCGTAGTATCCTTTGATCCGGAGCGGATGGTCTGGCTGGGACTGTCCGGACCGCACATACTGGATGACCGTCGCTGCTGAGGGACAGCGTCTGGCTCCGCCATTTCCAACTCACGTCTCCGTCGTTTGTTTCCGCCTCACCGCGTCCCGCGGCCGACTCGACGCCGGGCTTCGCCGTGCTTCCCTGGGTGGAGCCGGGGCCACCCGGTCCGGGAGAAGGAGCGTTTATCCGTGCTGAGCCGTCTCTACCCTGCCTCGACCGTACGCCAGGGTCGCCCAGGCGCGATCGTCCTCCTGGTCGCGATGCTGATCCTCCCGCTGCTTGCCGGGGCCGTCCTTCCCGCCCCCCGCCCCGCCCTCGCCGCCACCGCCACCACCACCACCACCCTCAATCTCCGCTCTGGCCCCGGCACCAGCTACGGCGTCCTGACCGTGATGCCGGCGGGAGCGGCGGTCAGTGTCGATGGCGATCCTCGTAACGGCTTCTACCCGGTGGTCTACGCCGGGACGAGCGGCTGGGCCGCCGGCAGCTTTCTCGCCCTCGGGGGGGATGGCGGCGCGCCCAGCGGGACGGCCACCACGACCACGAGTCTCAACCTGCGCGCGGGGGCCGGCACGGGGTACGGGGTGATCACCGCGATGCCGGCCGGTGCCACGGTCACGCTCACCGGGCAGCAGGCCAACGGCTTCGTCTCCCTCACCTATCAAGGCACCGCAGGCTGGGCAGCGTCCCAGTACCTCACGACCGGGAGCGCCTCCGATGGGGGCAGCGGGGGGGATCCTGAGCGCAGCCCCTCGCCCACCGGGACCGCCACCACCACGACGAGTCTCAATCTGCGCGCGGGGGCGGGGACCCGGCACGGGGTGATCACCGTGATGCCGGCGGGGGCGACCGTGACCTTGACCGGGCAGCAGGCCGAGGGGTTCGTCGCCGTCACCTATCAGGGCATGGCGGGCTGGGCGGCGTCCCAGTACCTCGCCGCCGGTGCGCCGAGCGGCGGGGATGACAGCACTGACACAGGTTCCTCCGGCGCCTGTGCCGACCCGGAAGAGCGCACGTTTCTCGGCTTGATCAACAACTACCGAGCGGCCAACGGACTACCGGGGTTACAACTCTCGGAGAGCTTGAGCGGCGCGGCGGATTACCACAGCGTCGACATGGCGCATAAGGATTACTTCAGCCACACCCTGGCCAATGGCGTCACCTGGGGGCAAAACATCGCCAACCACGGCTACACCTACGACACCTACCAGGGCGAGAACATTGCCTCCGGCAACGAGTCCGCCTCGGCAACGTTCGACCAGTGGAGGAATAGCCCTGGCCATAACGCCAACATGCTCAACCCAAACTTCACGGCGATTGGCATCGGACGGGCGTACAACGGGAATGCAACCTACGACTGGTACTGGACCACGACCTTCGGCGGGTACGTCGACGCGGTCCTCGCCTGCTAAGGCCTACCTCGCGGGCGTTATCCGGCGGTGGTACACGAGCCGCTCCAGGTGATTGGTGAACTCCGTCCGTAGGTCATCGCCTATCGCTACGCCCAGGCGTGGGGCTCGAGGCCAAGCTTGAGGCCCACGCCTGGCCAGGCCAGATGCGTGCTGGGACGGTTGTCGGACGCATTGGGCTCCTGAGCGGCTGCGAACCGGCGAACTGAGAGGCGTGGACCGAAAGGCCGGAACGGGTCTCCACCCCGTTCCCGAGGAACTGGGCGCCCCTCGCGGCCACTCATCGAACCGCTCCAGTGACCAGCGTCGCGGACTTGGCGCACTGCACCGGGACCAGCTCCCTTGGGCGCTCGCTCGGCCCTGCTGCACCGACGACCTCCGCCCTGCTGCCCTACGAGGCGCTGGCTCCCCTTTCGCGCTTTGGGCCCGGTCGGACACCCCCGGGATCGGGGTCGGGCTGGCTGGCTCGTTCCTGGAAGACCTGATCCGCTTCCTCGGCGGCTCTGCGGGCGATGGCGTGGACTGGGTGTCGAGTGTTCCACTACGCCAGAAGGCAGACACGATCCTGGCCCACAACGATGTCAGTTGGAGCGTCGCGCCGCCGTCGAATCTCACCGGGGCGTGGCGGGCAGCCGGTTTCTTCGATCTCTATATCATCGCCTTCCTCGTGCTCGCCCTTTGCATCTTCCGCCCCTGAATCGTATGAGCGGGAAGCGGGAAGGCCCGATCAACGTTGCGTTGTAACGAGGCGTTCCGTCGCGCGGGCCGACGTGCCACGGCCTCGCTGACTGCCTGGCGCTGCTCGACGGTCGAAGGAATGGCGGGTCACTGCAATCAGCCTACGCGGCGCCTAACGACGAGGAGTCGGTTGGCGACCCAGAAGCACGCGCCGAGCCCCAACGCGAGTGCTACCCCTAGCATGCCGTCGCTGCTCACGATCTTCCTCCCAGTTCTCGCCGAGGCACCGCTCTAAGTGGACGGGTACGGGACGCGCCCGGCTTCCGGCGTCCGCCGGAGGGGCTCGTCAGGTGCGATGGATGTGGTCCGACAGGGGGACAGGTGCATGCCGAAGGGCCCGCCCGATCCGGGCTCTCTTCCGGCCCCACGTATCGCCCGGCCCCGGCAACAGGTCGCGCGCTGCGGCCTCTCGCATCGCCTGGACCACGGCCCTTGGCGTTGGTGCGTACAAACTACTCAACCAGCGGGCTAGGTGATGCTCGAAGACCGTTTGCTCTCTGACGGTGTGGAGGTGGCGCGACAAGAAGCGTGGCAGCCGCGGCGGCGGTGATCCGGCTAAGAGGAGCGCATCCACGACCGCGATGGTCGCATCCCAGAGATGGCGCATGCCCCAGACGTTGGCTCGGGCAGCGAGAGCGGCCCGGTCGCTCCCCGCCGTTAGAACCGCAATATCGACGAGATCGAGCAGGCGGGAAAATGGACCGTGCCCCCATCCGTGCGCCGCAACCACCATCGCATGGTCAAGGGGCGCAAGCGTGAGGATTCCAGGGGCATGAGCTAACGTCGGAACGGCCGCCGCGGTTAGGTCGTCATGGGCCGGCACGTTTACCCAGGTAGGTGCCCGCAGGGCGCCGTGCACCTCGACCGGGAGGGGCGACCCGGGCCAGCGGAGGGGCGGCAAGTGGTGGGGCCGGGTGCCCTCGTTGCCCCAATCGACCTCGAACCCAGCTGCCAGGAGCGATTTGTGGGCCTCTGCAGGGTCGGGAACAAGGAGGTCGATGTCACCGAGCGGACGGAGCGTGGGGGCGGGGTAGCGGGGTGCGATCTCCGGTCCCTTGATCAGCACGACCGGCCCATCAAGAGCGGAGCGGATTCGTGCCAGCACCAACGGGACTGCGAGCGCGGCGACCGCCGCCCTTTGCTCATCGGCGCGCAGGTCGGCTGGAACCGGTCGGCCGAGTGCCCGCCATCGACGGGCGGCGAGCAACTGCACTCCATGCACGCGCAAAGCGCTACGGTCGTGCAGATCGTCCACCAAC
>JALYMD010000742.1 GCA_030773875.1 Chloroflexota bacterium
CTCGTCGAGGTAGGGGTCCCAGGTGCTATGGACGTTGTCACCCGCCATCAGCGTGAACGGGTTGCTCGTGCGTGCCCAGTGGTAGTTGCCCCAGGCGTGGGTTGCCCCGGCTGGGGTCGGTAGCACAGCCGCTACAAACGCCATGACAAGCCCGATCACAAGGAACCGCTGCGTCCATGCCTTGCCAGCTCGCTGCATGCCCCCGCTCCCTTCCTCGGTGTGCGGCCGCCTGGACCGCCATCACATCTCGTGATCGGGCGAACCTTTCCCGTACTTTCCTACTAGCCCGATGGTCCGACGAGTGTAGCTTCGATTCGTATCATCGTCAATTTGGACCACTCGTGATTCCAGCCGATTCCGGTTCCATTCCCGGCGCAGGTTGATCTCATTCGCGACTGGCGAGGAACAAAATAGACTCATGAGCCGAGTATGCGATGTAGTGACCACGGGGCGGTGCGCGTAACAAGCAGAGGAGAATGACGAAGCCTCCGCTGGTGACTGTCAAGGAGGCGGTCCACAACTAGGCCGCATCCTAGGCGGTCTACCAGGTACAAGAGACTGACCATTTGCTAGGGGTTAAGGCCGGACGTCAGGGGCAGGTGTGGCGGACCGACCTCAATTCCTACCGGATCGCTCCGCCAACCCATGCCAGGACCAACACGTCGATGTCGGATCGAGCCGCAGCGCTAAGTGACGAGAGCGGGTGACGGCACTGCGTCCGACCCCGTCATCACCTCCATCGCTTTGTCGCTCGTCGCCTCGATGGCCAACCACGCGCCGAGGAGCACAAGGGCTCCTCCCACCAGCTGGCCTCGACCTAAGCCCTCCTCCAGCAGCAACGCCGCCGCCACCACCCCGATCGGCAGCTCGACGTTGCTCACCACGGCTACCTGGGTAACCGTCAGATGCCGCAGGCTATAGGCCCAAAGGGCGAAGGCCAACGCTGAGCAAGCACCTCCAAGATAGAGCAGTAACAGCAGGTCCTGCGGACCAGGCAAGGTTGCCTCAACGCTCGCCAGCTCGACGGCCACGCACGGGGCGAGGAAGAGCAACCCGTAGCAGGTGCTGCCGGACAAGGTTGCTAGGAGGCCCGACTCTCTGAAGACCCGCCGCCCGATGATGGTGTAAGCGGCGCCGCTCGCGGCGGCGAGCACCAGCAGCACCGAGCCGCGGAGGTTCGCGTCCGCCGCGCCGGCTCCGGCGGCAAAGGCGACGGCAGCTACGCCGCGTAGCGAGCAGGCCAATCCGACTAGTTGCCGGCGAGAGGGGCGTTCGTCCAGGAAGCCGACGCCGAAGAGGATAGTCAGGGTCGGCAGGCCGCCCCCGAGGATCAGGGTAGCGTCGCCGGCAGAGGCATGGCGGAGCCCGACATTCTGGAACAGAAAGAAGAGAGTGACCCCGCTAAGGCCGAGCAGCGCGGAGTGCACGCCGCGGAGCGGGCGGTGCCCGGTCGCTCGGGCCGCTGGGACCAGGAGGGTGGCGGCGAGGGCGAAGCGCAGGAAGGCCACGGTTACAGGGGGTAGGTCGACCAGCAGCGCCTTTGCGGCGACGAAGGATGTACCCCAGAGAGCGGTGGTGCCGGTGAGGGCGAGCACTGCTAGCGCCCAGGGGGACGGGAGGGAGACCGATTGGCGGAGGGTGGAGCGGGTCGGCAACATAGACAGAACTTCTCCCACACACCATGCTGTCGTGGTACGAATTTATGCTGGGACATGGACCTCGCTGAAGAGGCTCCCCCCATTCGAGGGGAAGGTTCCGTCCCCCAGAGACCCCGTCGCGGCGCCATAGGGGCATCATCCGGCGTCGAGCCATGGAAAACATCTGCCAAAAGACGTATTTGTGGAACCATATCTGTGCTTTCGCCCGGCCCGTCGTGAGCAGGGAGTGGTGTCAGCGGGGGTGCCGCCGCCGATGCTGCCAGACGATCACCTCAGCCGCCGCTACCGCAGCGACCGGCTCGTGACATGGAGATTGCCACGCGGCCCGTGACGTCAGCATCCACCACGCATCGAGGGGCGCCCGCGCCTCGAGCACCACTCGCTCCGCCAGGCCGAAGGACACCGCAACCAGCGCATCCGGATGGACCGTCGGGTCCTCGGCCCGCACCCGCTGGATGCGCGCCCCCAGATCCCCACAGGCCGGATTGAAGCGCTGCTCCAAGACCTGAGCGGTTACCTACCACTGGCTCACGGTGTGGGTGATCTCGATCACGCCTGGTCCTCCCTCAAAGGGCCACAACGGACAAGCCAAAGTGGCCTTATATCGAACCACTCCCGTGAGGCGCGGGGAAACCAGGACCCGGGCAGGCCAAAACAGTCCCAACCCAGGTCGCTTCGCACTCCACTCGGCGGTTCAGCGATCAGAGCAGGGCCGTGCCGGGTTTCACCGGATTTGAGGTGGATTTGTGGATTTACGGTACCAGGGGCTGCGGCGGATCGTAACAGCAAAAACCCCTAGAACAGCGGTAGGGGTAGGTCCCGACACCAGCCGGGCGCCATGAGACCGGCTGTCTCACTCGGTCGAAACGACGTGACGCTGTAGAGCGCGTCGTCCGGCTTCACGACCACCAAGGTGGGAGCAGCCGTCGATGAGCTGCGCTGAGACGAGCCCTCCTGTCGCTACGACGGCCCATCACTTTCTCCTGCCCCTGGCCGTGACTGCCCCCACGTCGGGACCGGTAGGGGGAGGGGATGTACAGAACAGACGGGCGCCGCTGTGTCGGCTCCCGGTACAGACCCATCAAATCGTAGACCTCACTGGGCAGATCCTCGCTGACGGTCAGCCCTAGCGAGCGCGCCTCCGTCACCTTGATCGGATAGTCGTGGGTCCACCGACCGCTACTCAGGGTGCAGGCAAGCTCGTTCGCCCGCTCCTCGGTCATGCCGTTGGCGAGCAGGATCGCACGCACCGTTGCCTGCACCTGGACCAGCGCCTTGCGCCCGACGTCGGCCAGAATCAGCGTCTCGTCATCCAGTTCGGCCAGCGGCTTGGTCTCGGCTACCTTGACCACCGAGGCGGCCGGATACTGGCCGAGTTGGGGATCGACGGGGCCAAGGACGGCATTAGGGTCCATCACGATCTCGTCCGCAGCGAGGGCCAGCAGCGTGCCGCCCGACATGGCGTAGTGTGGGATCAGGACACGGACCGACGCCTGGTGGCGGATCAACGCTTGCGCGATCTGATCGGCCGCAAGCACGAGGCCGCCAGGAGTGTGCAGGACCAAGTCGATCGGGAGGTCGGGCGGCGTTAGGCGAATCGCCCGTAGCACCTGTTCCGAGTCCTCGATGTCGATGTAGCGGGCGACCGGGATCCCGAGGAGGCGCACCGCCTCCTGGCGGTGGATCAGGGCGATGGCCCGGGAGCCGCGTCGCTTCTCCAACTGCCGCAGGAGCCGCAGTCGTTGCTGACCGAGCAGCCCCTGCTGTAGCAGCGGGGTTAGGCTCGAGAGAATGAAGAACAGCCAGAGCAGATTGAGCGGGTCCATCAGGCTGAGCAAGTCCATGCGGAACGTGGCCGAGTCATCGATCCTTCCAGTGACCCGGTCGGCATGGGAGTGATCCGGTCTCCATTATGCCCACCCGGAACCAGGGATTGACTGGTGGGGCCAATAGCATTGACTCTCTTCGCCGAGACAACTCGGCTTAGGCTGCCGCTCGCTCCGCTAGAGCAATGATGACAGCCGGCCAATCGGCGCAGAGGGGGCTCTTCTTGCCTGTTGTTGGTTCTTCCCCAGCCCGCCTCTCCTGCCGACCTCCCGGTCTCCACCGCGCCGAGGAGTAACGCCGGGGCGGTCAGCCTCCCCGGTCGCCCGCACCGTGCCCGGCGGCGCTGACCATCGGCTTGCCGAGCGGGCCGTGCGAAGTGTCGAGCGGTACTGCGGCGAGCTCCGGACGACGGCAATTTAGGACAACAATTGCAGCTACGGAGACGGCGAAGCCGACAAGATTCGTGCATGCCGCCGCTTAGAGTGCTTCGCTCAGCCTCTCTGCCCCGATCATGGAACGACGCGGCATCCCCATGCTCGGGTGCGTAGCCATCTCTGGACGAAGGCGGCCGGCGTGGTGACCTACCCCGTCTGTGCCGTGCGTTCGTCGGCTGGCGGTCGGTCCCAGCCTCGGTGCAGGGCCTCGTCCCTGGTCAGATCGAGGTAGATGGTGCCGCCCTCGACGTTGGCGACCGCCCGCAGCGGAACGTAGTAGTCGGTGTGAAGGAGGAACCCCTTCTCAACGACAAGATGGGTCGGGGTCACGGCCTTGACGCGTCCCAGCTTGTGGTCGCCGCAGCCGTAGACGGTGTCGCCGACGTGGAAGCTCCATTGCCGCTCGCCGAGGTCGACCATGGAGTTAATCATGGTTGTTCTCCTCCCTCGGAAATGCGGCGGGCGCGGCGGGAAATAGTCCCAAGC
>JALYMD010000743.1 GCA_030773875.1 Chloroflexota bacterium
GACCGGCCGCGCCGACGACGTTGATGCGCTGGCGCATCGCCTCGGTGACCGCGTCACGCGCCTCGGCGAGAACGGCGCGGGCGTCGGTCTCGTGACCTGGACGGCCGGCGCTTGCCCGCAACGTGTCCATGAAGACGGCCTGGAGAGCGGTGGAGAGGTTCACCTTGGTGATGCCGGCAGCGATGGCCTGGACAAGGGTCTCGTCGTCGACGCCGGAGGAGCCGTGCATGACGAGGGCAGCGTCGACATGTCGACGCAGCTCGGCGATACGGGGGATGTCGAGCACTGCGCCGGTGCGGCGCATGCCGTGAATCGTGCCGATAGCGACGGCCAGCGCATCGACTCCGGTCTCCTGCGCAAAGCGCCCCGCTTCGGAGGGGTCGGTGAGGATTGCCTGGCGCTCCGCGTCGGTGGCATGGCCGATCTCACCCAGCTCCGCTTCGGCGCTCGCGCCCGCCGCGTGAGCAGCCGCCACAACCTCCCGCGTTCGGGCGACGTTCTCTCCAACAGGGAGCGAGGCCCCGTCAAACATGATCGAGGTGAACCCTGCTTCAAGGGCAGCCTGGCACGCTGCCAAGTCCGGTCCGTGATCCAGGTGAAGCACGATGGGAGCATCAGCCGTTTCGGCCAGCGTTGCGGCCAGCACCGCGAGCGGGCGAAGACCGGCGTATCGAATCGACCGGGGACTGACCTGCACGATGACTGGCGCTCGCTCCGCCTCGGCAGCTCGACAGACGGCCTGGACCATCTCCAGGTTGAAAACATTGAACGCCGGGACCGCATAGCCTCCCGCGCGTGCCGCCCCGAGCACGTCGCGTCCGCTGATTAGGCCCATGCGCTGCTTCCCCTGAAGATCCCGCCCAACCTGCCGCAGCCTAGCAGTGGCGAGAAGCCGTGGCAAACGACAGCATGGAGGGCTCGTGGCAAGCCTAGCGCCGCAGGGTGAGCGGGGCGAGAGGCTCGCCGGACAGTGAGCCCGCAGATGGGCCCTCGTTGAGAAAGGACGGTCCCCGAGGAGGATGAGACAGAGGGCAGAGGACGCGATCCGATGGCGACAAGGAAGGAGGATGCAGGTGCTCAACCCGGCGCTCTCGCGTCGGCCGGTCACGCTGCGTCATGAAACAAGAAGGAGTGGATGATGACGGAAACAGATCTCGATGTCTTGACGATCGGAATGATGATGGGAGAGGTGTCACCGCCTCGACTCGGGGTGCGGATCGGTGAGGCGGACCATCTGCTGCTCTTCCCATCCGGCTCGGCCACCATCTTCAGTCTCGCGCTGGCGCGGTTGGGCGGGAGGATCGGCCTGATCTCGCGTGTCGGCGACGACGAACTGGGCCGATGGATGCGGGAAACGCTTAGCACGGCAGGAATCGACACCGCTGGAATCGCGGCGGTGCCCAACCAGCTGACTCCGGTTTCACTCGCCAGCGTCGACGAGCAGGGCGAGAAGACCTTTGCCTACTACCGGTTCCCGGACGTGTGCGATCCGTTGGCCACCCTGCGCGCAGAGGAGGTAGACGACGCTTACCTGCGCCGCGCCCGCGTGTTCGACTTCACGGAGAGCAGCCTCCGCGCCCCGGTGCTTCGGGGAACGTCTTTGAGCCTGGCGCGGCGCGCGCGCGAGCTGGGCCTCACTGTTTGTTACAACCCCAATTTTCGGCCCTCAGCATGGGCAGGCGGTGCGGCGGAGGCGGCCGAGGTCCAGCGTGACGCTGTGCGCCTGGCCGACCTCGTCGTGTTGAATGAGGTTGAGGCATGCCTCATCGCGGGGGAGTCTGAGGTTGGGGTGGCCGGACGATGGCTCGTCAAGTTCGGCCCGTCATTGGTGGTGATCACGCGCGACCCCTTGCCAGCACTGGTGGTGTCTGGCAGCGAGGTGGCCGAGGTGCCGGCGGTGTCCGCCAATGTCGTGTTCGACGTCGGGGCAGGGGATGTCTTCCATGCCGGCTTCCTCGCGGTGTGGCGGCCCGGCGAGGATCCGGTCCGCTGCGCCACGTTTGCCGCGCACGCCGCCGCCCTCAAGATCTCCCGTCCGCCGCAACTCGACGCGCTGCCCCTACGGGACGAGGTCCTGGCGTGCATGGTTGGGGATGGCTAGCGAAGAGCCTCTGAGGTTTACGCGGCAGTGATTAACCGTGTTTGGGAGCCGATCCACCGGGAGACAGCATCAGGTCTTCGCTTCGTTCCATGCCGTACCATTGCCTGGTCACGCCCCACTAAGGGGAGTTTGCTGCGCGTTGTGCGTTTCTTATGAGGAGAGCCTATGTCCACGGTCGCCGCTTTGCCCCGCTGGGACATGTCCGTTGTCTATCCGTCTTTGGATTCTCCGGAGTTCGCCACGGGGTTCGATGCGGTGATTCGCCAGATCGATGATCTGGTGCTGCTGTTCGATGCCCATGGCGTAGAGCATCGAGCGTTGGCTCACCTCGACGAG
>JALYMD010000744.1 GCA_030773875.1 Chloroflexota bacterium
TCTTTCAGGACACCGACGATCTGTTCCTCTGAGAACCGGCTCCGACGCATACCGTCCTCCTTGGGGTGCCATTCACCCCCAGAGGACTCCCATTTTCGCCGGACCAGCTTTCGGGGGGCAGGTCAAGTGAAGCCTATGATCTGGCCTTTCGCATCCCTACTGACCGTCTCTTGAACAATGAGCGCGCCGGCTTTGTGAGAAGGCCCGCCGAGATGGGCTGCAGGTTGGTCCATGGCAAGGTGACCGATTCTTCGAACCCGCCAATCTACGAACCCGCCACCCTCCACTGGCTCGTCTTCGTGGCCTGACTGTGGCTTAGGTGGTGTTGCCATCGTCGTCAATCTCGCACAACGTCCACGCCCAGTTAGATGATCTCCTGGCGTGCTTTTGGAATCATGGGCCCGATCCGGCGGAGTTGGGGTCAATGCCCCCTGAAGTTCCCAAATGCTCGGGTCCGCTCCGGCAATCAGCGATTCGGCAATTGCCCATGCGGCGGCTATGTCAGGCTGCGATCCGAATTTGCTGAACGCCCCAAGGCACCAGCGGACGGACTCACGGGCTTCCTTGTTGGCGTCCATAAGACCTCGGAGCAACGGCAGGCTGGACTCGTCGCCCTCGCGCACGATTGCCCACAAGAACTCAGTCGGATACTGCCCCGTCAGCAATTCGGCCTTCCGGCAATCCGATCCTAGGAGCGCTTGGAAAACCGTGGTGCGCCAGCATCGTTCTTCCAACTCACGCAGCAGAAAGTCAGCATCGACCCGGGCGACGGCTTGCGGGTCGCGAGCAATTATTTCGAGAATATCCTGCTGGGGTCGGCGTCAGTAGTCATCGAGCATGATGCCGACGGCGGTTGGGTCGACGCCGTGAACCTTGTAGAACCTGTATGCCGCCCTACGCGGCATCGACCGCTCGCTCTCCGCGCAGCGACAGACGAGTGCGCCGGCCAGCGGCTCCGGAAGTGTGTGCAGCAGCCGGTACAACGTTACTACCCGCGCGACGTGGCGAGCATGATCGTGCCGGTCTAACTCGCCGAGACTCATCGACGGGTACCCTCAGCAGTGCCAGTGCACTGGGGCACTGCCTGAGGGTGCCATCTAGACGGATATCCCGGGCCGACGCCCGACCGCTCTGCCGGGTCGGCGTCGCCCTCGTACGTTTCCTAACCTCTTTCCACCCCCATCTTGACAGACTACGATCATTAGCTAAAATACTAATGAGTGTAGCTCGGATTTCCCGTCAATCAAGGAGAGGCCGTGATGACGCGCTCCCTTCCCGCTGTGCTACTCCGCGTCGAATTCCTGGTTGCCCTCGCCGTGGTCATCGGGCTCTACGCCTGGCTTGATGGGTCCTGGCTCCTGTTCGCCCTTCTCTTCCTCGCGCCGGACCTGGCGGCGGTCGGCTACCTGCGCGGGCCGCGTGCTGGGGCGGTCGTCTACGATCTGGCCCACACCACCAGCGTTCCGCTCGCGTTGCTCGGCGCGGGCCTGCTTGCCGATCGCGCGACCGTCGTTTCGGTGGCGCTGATCTGGCTTGCCCACATCGCGTTCGACCGCCTGGTCGGGTATGGCCTGAAGTACCCGACCTCCTTCAAAGAGACGCACCTGGCACGGATCTAGGACCCGGTAGTGAACCGGACGGGTGGGAGGCTCACCGATGGACGTTCCCGTACTCGAAACCGAGCGGCTCGTGGTTCGGGAGTTCGAACCGGGCGACCTGGAGGCCGTCCACGAGCTGCTGGACGTCGAACTGGGTCCCGAGGGGGCGTTGACCCGCGAGGAGCGCCACGAGTGGCTGACGTGGACGGTGCTGGGCTACCGGCAACTGGCCCAACTCCACCAGCCGCCCTACGGCGATCGCGCCATCGTGCTCAAGGAGACGGGCCGGTTGGTCGGCGCCTGCGGCTACACTCCGGTCCTCGACGCGCTCGGACAAATCCCGTCGCTGCGCGGCGGTGGCCGCGAGCGACCCGGCCTCACGTCGTCGGAGGTTGGCCTCTACTACGCCCTGGCGCCGGCCCACCGGGGCCGCGGGTACGCGACCGAAGCGGCCCGCGCGCTGGTCGACCATGCCTTCGCCCGGTTGCAGCTGACGTGCATCGTGGCGACCACCACGTTCGACAACGCCGGCTCGGTGGCGGTCATGCGCCGTCTCGGCATGCGAATCGACCGCAATCCTCACCCGAACCCGCCCTGGCTGCAGGTGGTCGGGGTCCTGGATCACCCGGAAGCGGCCGGCGCGTGACGGCGGGCGGAAGTCAAGCCGCCCCTCGGGTCTGATGCGGACTCCGGCCGTCGGGTTGCCTTACCTTCGGGCATCCGGATCAGGCTGCTCGGGGATTCCTCCCCGGGCTATACACCCAGGAAGCCCCTCCGGGGCTGAGCACGAGCGGACGGACACAGACGACTTCGCGATCAACCGGGGTTCGTGTCAGACGGGTCACGGGCGGGGAAGGAGGAGACGGGTGTCGCCACGGGCGGGGCTGGACCGGGGAACGGTGGTTCGGGAGGCGGCCGCGCTGGCGGACGCGGAAGGGCTGGAGGCCCTGACGCTGGCTCGCCTCGCTGGGCAACTCGGGATTCGCCCCCCGTCGCTCTACAACCACGTCGCCGGGCTGGAGGATCTGCGGCGGGAACTGGCGCTGCTCGGCCTCAGGGAACTGACGGAGCGGCTGGGGCGAGCGGCCGTCGGTCTCGCAGGCGAGGAGGCGGTGGTCGCCCTCGCCAACGCGTACCGTGCCTACGCCCTGCAGCGACCGGGCATCTACGCCGCGTCGCTGCGGGCGCCCGATCCTCAAGACCCCGACTGGCAGGCCGCGGGAGAGAGGGTGGTCGCGATCGTGCTCGCCTCCTTCGCCGGCTTCGGTCTGCGCGCCGATGATGCGCTGCACGGCGTGCGGGGGCTGCGCAGCGCGCTCCACGGCTTCGTGGGACTGGAGGCAGCGGGAGGGTTCGGGCTTCCGCTCGACCTCGACGAGAGCTTTCAGCGGCTCATCCGCGCCTACCTCTGGGGTCTGGGGACTCGGTCTGATACCGGACTTGTCTAGCCCGGACGATTCATGAAGGGTTCTCGCCGCCGCGCTCCCACGTGAGGCTCCCCCGCGCGCTCAACCGGCAAAGCCAGCTCAAGCCGGCTGACGCTAACCGGGTTGGTGAAGAATCCGGGTCGAGCGCCAGGTCCGCAGCTCGTGCTAATCAAGGTTGCGGACCGCGGGGTGGAGCAGCCCGAGGCCGATGACGGCGGCGCTCACCGCGCCGCCAACGATGAAGACAGTCGAGGGACCCAGACGGGCGGTGGCGAGGCCGGCGATGCCGAAGCCGACCGGCAAGAGCGCCGACGAACCCAGCGCGTCGATGCTGGCGACCCGGCCGAGGCGCTCGCGCGGCACGACCGCCTCTTCTTGGAGCGTGTTCGTCCAGACCAGCCCCAGCATGGTCTTGGCGGCGCCGTAGATCAGCATCGCTGCACCAACCCCGACGACGGAGACGGGCAAGCCCATCACGAGGGCCATCAGGGCGGCGACCATCCAGGCGAGGTAGGTGAGCGCGCCGCGGCGACGTAGCCGGGCAAACCGGCCCAACCAGATCGCCGCCAGGATGGCACCGGCGGCCGACAGGGAGTTGAGCAGGGCGTAGACGCGCACGCTCGCTCCGAGATCCTGCCGGACGAGAAGCGGGAGGGGCGCGTAGAGCGGTCCGGCCAGGGTGACGCTGCTCAGCCCGGCGATGGCGATGGTGATCCAGAGCCAGGGTGTGCCGAGCACCGTGGCGAACCCTTCGCGAAGGTCGCGCAGGGCGCCGGTCGCCGGCTTCAGCCTCCGGTGGAGGGCGGGATGCCGGGCCACGCCCGCCAGGCAGGCGGCCGAAACCAGGAAGGAGAGCGCGTCGAGAGCGAAGGCAATGAGGGTGCCGCCCTGGGCCACGACGAACCCGCCGATGGCGGGCCCCACGACGCTCGCCCCGTGCAGGCTGAGGCTGCGAAGGGAGTTTGCGCTGGGCAGGGCGGCGGCCGGCACCACGTCCGGAATCACCGCCGTGTAGGCGGGATAGAAGAACGCCCGCACCGTGCCGAAGACGGCGCTCAAGACGAAGAGATGCCAGAGCGAGAGGCGGTCCTTCCAGGCGAGTAGCGCCACCAGACCGACCACCGCTCCACGCAGGAGGTCGGAGGCCAGCATCAGCCCCAGGCGGGAGAACCGATCCACGGCGACTCCGCCCACCAGCAGGAAGAGCAATTCCGGTGCGGTGGAGAAGATGAGCACCGTTCCCATCGCCGCGGCCGACCCGGTGGCGTCGATGACCCACCAGGCGAGCGCGACGACGAAGATGCTGTCGCCGAGACGGGAGAGTGTTTGCCCGCCCCAGAGGAGGGCAAACGACCGATGGGAGAGGGAGGAGAAGAGAGAGATTTTGACCGTCGCCGGCATTGCGGCGCTGCTCCTTCGCTGGTCACCCGGCCGCGAAAAACAGTCCGCGGCAGGACACCCGGTGTTCCCAACCGGTCGGGGACACGGGCACGACAAAGCCACGGGCGGGTAGCGGGCGCCTGCGGCGACAGCGAAGGGCTGCGGGTGTCGGGATCGAGCGCGGACGGGCAGGAGGCCCGATGCGGCCCGCCGCGCGGCGAGGGGAGCTTAGGCCCCTGCCCCGGAGAACTCCACCATGGCCGGGCGCCGGTGAGAAGACCTCATGAACCTCTTCTCCTTGGGTGGGGCGCTGGGCCCGGCTTTCTGCCGGGAACGCGGGCGTGGACGCGGCCCAACGGGCCAAATCCAGTCTATCAAAGCGGATCTGGGCTCTCGCCGGTGGGTGCCGGGAATGGACGACCGAAGGGAACGGGGAGCACGGACAGGTCACCGGATCGCGGGGGAGTCCCGGCCGGGAGCGATGCGCCAGCGGCCGAGGTGGGCAGCCCGGGAGCCGGCGGCCTATGCCTCGGCGAGGCGGGGCGTTTTCTCGGATGCCAGCCCTTCGAGCAATTCCACCGCTCGCTCCGGCCCCGGGAGCGACTCCATCTCTGCCCGCAGCGCAGCCGCGTTTTGCCGGTAGCGCGGGTTCCCCAACACCTCCCGCGCGGCAGCACGGATGACGTCCGGGGTCCGTTCGCCGGGCTCGACCACCCGGCCGAGGCCGAGATCGGCGCAGCGCCTGGCGTTCTCGGGTTGGTCGGCCGCGATCGGGATCACGACGAGCGGCAGGCCCTGGGCAAGGGCCGCGAGCACGGTGTTGTGGCCGCCATGGGTCACGACGAGGTCGCAGTACGACAGGAGCAGGCTCTGAGGAAGGTAGCGCTCGACGTGAACATGGGGCGGCTGCGGACCGAGTTCCGCTGGATCCTTGCCCCGGCTCACCGTGACGATGAGCGTGCCGGCCTCGTCTCGCAGCGCCTCGATCACGGCCTGGAATAGGCCGGGAAAGACGCCGAGGGGCGGAATGTTGGGCATCTCCGTCCCGAAGGTGGCGTAGATGACGGGGCGGGGAAGGTCCGGCGTGAGCCACGGGGGCGCCATTTCGCTACCGGAGCGGTCGAAGACGACGGTCTGGAGGTGGTGCATCGTGGGGGGACGCTCGGCATTTGGTTCCTGGTAGCTCGGCGGCACGAGCGACAGCAGCAGGTAGCGGTAGAGCATCTCGAGGTCGGGGTCCGGAGGGAGTCCGACCGAGTGACGAACCTGGTCCAACTGGGCAGCAAGCTCCGTCCGGGATGCAGGGAGATCAACGAAATGCCCAATCTGAACCGCGGCGTGGGGGATGCCCAAAGACTCGGCGGCGATGGCGCCGCCGAACTCCGCAAGCTCCCGGACGACGACATCGGGCTTCCATTCCCGGCACAGGGGGATCAGGTCGGGCACCATCCGACGGGTGTTATACCCACCGAAGATGCGGGAGATCATGAAGGTCTCCCGCTCCTCATGGTCCAACTCCATGAGTTTGCCCATCAGCCCGGCCAGTTCCGGGTCCACGCCCTGGGCATCGTCCCGGCCGGCGGGGAAGGCGCGAAGGCCGCTGGCTTCGACAGTGGGGCCGAAGGAGCCGGGGGCGGCAACGGCGACCTCGTGCCCGGCCTCGACCAGGGCGCGGGCAACGGGCACCAGCGGGTGGAAATGGCCAGACCCGGCCGTGGTCGTGAAGAGAGCGCGCACGGCACACCTCCCCGATGCGTATGCTGACCCAATTCAGGCCAGCATATGGGAATCGCGAGGCGTCCGAAAGGGGGCGAACCACTAAGAGCGACCGGCAATAGGGAGCAGGTGGGGCAGGCGCGGGCCGGCGAAGATAGAGGTGCTTGGACT
>JALYMD010000745.1 GCA_030773875.1 Chloroflexota bacterium
GACATCTACGTCTCTCAGTCTCAAATCCGCCGCTTCGGTCTGCGTACCGGTGATCGTGTCTCGGGTCAGGTGCGGCCGCCGAAGGACAACGAGAAGTTCTTCAGCTTGCTGCGAGTGGAGGTCGTCAACGGCGTTGACCCCGAGACGGCTCGCCGGCGACCCTCCTTTGACACGCTGACACCGATCTTCCCACTGGAATTGATCAATCTGGAGACGCAGCCAAATATCCTGTCCACGCGCCTGCTGAACCTTGTGGCGCCGATTGGACGTGGACAACGTGGGTTGATCGTCTCGCCGCCCAAGGCGGGAAAGACGATCCTGCTCAAATCCATCGCAAACGGCATCACGACAAATTGCCCCGAAATGCATCTCATGGTTTGCTTGATTGGTGAGCGACCGGAAGAAGTCACCGACATGCGGCGGTCGGTCGAGGGCGAGGTCATTTCGTCCACCTTCGACGAGCCGGTTGAGGATCACACCAAGGTCGCGGAGATGGCCCTCGAGCGCGCGAAGCGCTTGGTCGAGGGTGGCAAGGATGTCACGATCCTGCTTGACTCCATTACTCGCCTCGCTCGCGCGTACAACCTGGCCGTCCCGCCAAGTGGCCGCACGCTCTCCGGCGGTATCGACCCAGTGGCGCTCTATCCGCCCAAGCGCTTCTTCGGGGCGGCGCGAAACATCGAAGGTGGGGGTAGTTTGACGATTGTCTCGACCTGCCTCATTGACACTGGCAGCCGAATGGACGACGTCATCTACGAGGAGTTCAAGGGTACGGGCAACATGGAGTTGCACCTGGACCGCAAGCTGGCGGAGCGACGGATCTACCCCTCCATTGATATCCAGCGATCCGGTACGCGTCGCGAGGAGCTGCTCTTGAACGAGAGCGACCTCCGCCAGGTCTGGACCATGCGGCGAATGGTGTCCATGCTCGGAGGCAGCGAGGGCACGGAGCTGCTCCTCAGCCGGCTGTCCAAGACGCAGACGAACGGCGAGTTCTTGGAGACTTTGAACCGCGACGTCTAGGAATGGACCGAGTCGTAGGGCTCGACAGAGAGTTCATGACGTCGTTCCGTTGTCAGCGTGCTGACACGAGGTGTGCTGGCGAAACGCAGGACCACCTTAATCAGCGTCAACTTGGGAGGCTCACGAGGGGAGGAGGCCATTCTTCTCCCCTCGTTCGTGCTCGCTAGCCTTTCTGGGTGCTTCGCTTCCATTCGTTCTTCGGACAGATCGGTTGGACGCAACCTGGGATCCTATCCCCCGTTGGCCCCCTGTCTGGGCGGACGACATCTTGATTTCGTCCCCGAACACGATTCGTTCCTCCGGTTGGCATGCCTTGACGACGGTCTCGACAGACTCACGGCAGCCGGCCGCGTCGGCCCGGAATGAGAGGAGTTCCACGAGGCCACTCCTCCCACTGCTCGGCCACGCCTGGCGAATGATTTGCTCGAACGGCTGGAGCCGGGTGGCCAGTTTGGCAAAGACGAGATGGGTTTTCGGGAGCCGACGGAGAAGCCGGGCAATCTTGTCTCGGCCGGTATGACCACACTCGGCCCAAAATAGCGGTCGCCCCTCCTCGTCGAGGGCCACGAGATCAGGCTTGTACCGGTGGCCGATCGAGACTTCGACCGCGAGGCTAGGGTAGCGGTCGGCGTAGCGCGCAAATATCAACGCCTTGAGCAGCACATGCTGCTCCGATTCTTCCCGCCCATTGCGAAGGACCACGCTTCGGCCCGCAGCTCGCACGGTGATCTTCCTCGGTATCATTGGCTCGTGAGCTTGACGCACGAGTCCGTCAGACGAGCGAAGGCGCGTCGACGAGCGGCACGTGCATTCTTGTCGGTTCTTCGTAGCTCTCCATGCTCTCGTCCATGAAGATGTAGGTTTTACCGGCAGTGGTGGATGCGCCGGAGTGATTCCCGTTGCGGTCGACCGCCACGATATTCATCTCGCTGGCGTACGGGTCATTGAGAGCCCGGAGGTCCTCCATGGCCGTGGAGAGCGCCTCGGAGAGAGACATGCCGAAACGCATGAATGTCACCACGCTGTGGGCCGTGCAGCAGCGCATCGCCATCTCCCCCCGGCCAGTGCAGGCGGCGGCTCCCCAACGATCGTCGGCGTAGTTGCCCGCGCCGATGATCGGGGAGTCCCCAAGCCTGCCGGGATACTTCCAAGCCCAGCCGGACGTGCTCACCCCAACCGCCAGCCGACCTTCGCGGTCCCGTGCGATGAAGTTGACGGTGCCGTGGGGAGGAGTAGGTTTTTCGGGATCCTGGCTGACGCGCCGCACGAGAGCACCGATCTTTTGAGCGAAGCGGCGCTGCGATGCATCGCCGGTCTCCTGGTGCCTTTCGAGTCGGGCCTGCCAGATCTGACGGGCCTCCTCAGTGAGGAGATCGACCGGTAGCTTCCCCATCTCCGACGCGAAGCGCTTCGCCCCGTCCCCGACGATGAGGGAGTGGGGAAGCTCCTCCATGACCATGCGCGCGAGTTCGACCGCGTCCTGGTAGTCTTGGAGCCCGCCGACAGCACCTGCCGTTAGTCCCTCTCCGACCATGACGCTCGCATCCAGCTCTACCTGCCCAAGCAGATTGGGGAGACCTGAAAAACCGACGCTATGGTCGTTCGGGTTTGCCTCGACGAGTTTGATCCCCGAGACGACCGCCTCTAGAGCGCTCCCTCCCGCTCGTAGCACGTCTACCGCATCCGTGATCCCGACCCGCCCATTGCTGCTCGCAACGACGAGTCCTGACTTTGTCTCGGCCATGCGGTGTCTTCTCCTCCTTGTGCCCACTGAGGCCAACAACCACTGGGCGGTCAACGCGCTGCTCCACGCCTCGTGACGCGCAGCCAATCTTGTTAGTGCTGGATGAGCGCGACCTTGGTTTCCGGCCACGTCAGCGATCGCCTTCGGTTATACATATCCTCCACTCAGCACCCGGGTCACCTCGTCGCTGCTGAAGGTCGGCATCGGACCAGGCAAGTCGTGATGGAGGACAAAACCTTCCTCAGGATGCGTCAGCATGCCGCATTCCGTCACAGTGATGCCTGCCACTGCACGGGCAGCAACGATGGCGCTGACGGCGCCGGGTTCGGCTGCGGCGAGGAGACAACCGGAAGAGAGGAGGCCGAGGGGGTCAAGACGGAGGTGGCGGGTAATGGCTACGGTTGGTTCTAGAACTGGCACCCGCGTGGCGACCAGTGTCGCGCCACAGGCGGCCGCCTCGGCCATCTCGCGGACGCCGGTGACCAGTCCCCCCTCGGTGGGGTCGTGGAGAGCCGTAATTCCTCCAGCGTCAAGAAGAATAGCCGCATCCTTGACGACCGAGATTCCAGGGTGCTCGAGTAGCCGCGCTGCCGCCTCAACCACATCCCTCCCGAGGACCGCACCAAGTGGCTCGGTCAGCTCGCGTGCGAGCAGGGCTGTCCCCTCGATGGCGATCCCCTTGGTCACCAGGAGATGATCTCCTGGTCGCCCGCCTCCGGGGACCAGGAGCCGTCCCTCGGGAACGTCTCCGAGAAGGGTGCCCACGAGGATCGGTCGGTTGACTGCGGCCGTCACCTCGGTATGGCCTCCCACGAGCGCAATGTCGCGGGCGGCACAGATGTCTCTCAGTTCGCTGAACTGTTGCTCGACCATCGCCTCGGTGGTTGCCCCCGCGGGAAGCAGGGCCGTGACAACCAGCCAGCGTGGCACCGCACCGAGGCAGGCGACATCGTTCGCGTTCACGTCGACGAGGTAAAGGGGGGCGTGATCTGTGGCAAAGGTGATGGGATCGGTCTTGACGACAAGGGTTGCCGATCCCACCTTGATGGCCGCCGCATCCCGACCGAGACCCGGC
>JALYMD010000746.1 GCA_030773875.1 Chloroflexota bacterium
CCTGGGAGGTGAGAGCCATGCCGCCAAGGTCGAAGAGGGCGTCTTCGCCGAACTCCCGGTTCAGCCAGGCGATCTCTTCCGTGGCGCGGGTGTCGATGCCGTAGAGGACGCCGGGGCGGAGGGGGCGACCGGCGGCGTCCACCGGCAGCATGCAGGCGCCGATGGCGCTGACGGCCACCGCGCCCACGTCGGCGCCGGTGTACTTCCCCCGGAGGAAGGCGCGGCAGAGGCCGACGAAGTCGCCCCACCAGATCCCGTCGGCGTCATGCTCGGCCCAGCCGGGGCGGGGCAGGCTCAACCCGTGCTCGATGGTCTCGCTGGCGAGCACTTCCCCGGCCGGGGTGCAGAGGACCCCCTTGGAGCTGTAGGTCCCGATGTCCACCCCAAGCAGTAGCTCGCCCGCCATGCGTCTCCCCCCGGTTGCTCGCCCGTCCCCACGCGACGGCGGATGATAGCAAAGAGGGGAGCGGTTCCCCGCACGTCCCGGACCGGCGGCAGCGGTGGCACACTACCGGGACGATGCGCCGGCGCCAGTCCTCGTCGCGCGGCGCGGGGGGAAGGCGGGGAGCGTCGTCGGGGCGACGCTGCTCTCGAACGGGTGCGTGAGATCGCAGGGAGGCAACTTGTTGGAGACGACGCACGGGGCCCGCGAGATCGGCCGGGTGGCGGTCGTCGGGGCGGGGACGATGGGGTGGCAGATTGCGGCGCTGACGGCGGCAAGCGACCGTCCGGTCGCGCTCTTTGACGCGGTGCCGGAAGCAGCAGAGCGGGCGCTGGAGCGGATGCGGGCGGAGCTGCCGACTGTGATAGCGAGTGGCGGGATGCCGGGCACGCCGGAGGCGATCATTGGCCGGGTGCGGATCGCGTCCTCCCTGGCGGACGCGGTGGGCGACGCGGACCTGGTGATCGAGGCGGTGAAGGAGGATCTGGGGGTCAAACGAACCCTCTTCGCCCAACTGGACGAGGCGGCCCCGCGGGCGATCCTGGCGACCAACAGCTCCTCGCTGCCGTCGGCCCTGCTGGCCGAGAGCGTGGCGGACCCAACGCGGCTGCTGAACCTGCACTTCTTCGCGCCGATCTGGGTCCGGCCGATGCTGGAGATCATGAGCTGCGGGCAGACGTCGGCGGAGGTGCTGGCGATCGCCGACCGGTTCGGGCGCTCGCTCGGGCTGACGACGGCGACGGTCCGGGGGCAGAGCATGGGCTTCATCATCAACCGCGTCTGGCGGGCGGTGAAGCGCGAATCGCTGCGGGTGGTGGACGAGGGGCACGCCGACCCGGAGGACGTGGACCGGCTCTGGATGCGCTTCTTTGGCTCCGACTTCGGTCCCTTCGGGATGATGGACACGGTGGGGTTGGACACCGTGGCCGACATCGAGGCGGCCTACGTCGCCGTGGCGACCGACCCGACGGACCGAGTCTCCCCAACCCTGCGCCGCTTGATCGGCGAGGGCCGCCTGGGCGAGAAGACGGGCGGCGGCTTCTACGACTACCCGAACCCGGCCTACCGCCAACCCGGCTGGCTCAAAGGCAAGGCCGAGGCCGACACGGATACCACATCGGACTGAAGGGGTGTCCTTCCAGGGATGCCGATGTCCCCGTGGCCCAGGGACGAATCCCGGGGCTCACTCCAGGAACCCCCTTCAAGGCTGCGCAACGTTGAGGTCATTCAGCTTCGTGCGGTGATTTGGGGGTTCCTTTCACAGGATGGAGACCGTGAAGGAGGTGTCGCGATCTGAGCATAGGCCACGCGCAAAGTATTGATCCAGAACAGGAGCTAAATCACAAGCATTCCTAGCAGAGAGGAGGTCAGCGTGGAGGAGAACGGGGTGCCCGTCTGGGGCATCCGGACGGGTCGTCCGCGGGGAGCGACAAAGGAAACGCACCGTGTCTTGGAGCAGGAGATGGATTCCCTGTTCAAGCGGGGGTACATCGCGCTTGGCTGGCCCCAGGTAGGCAACTTGGACGAACTGCCGAATGACCGGGAGGCCTTCCGCGAACGGGTCCGGGGGGGGCATCAGGGCGAGGCATCGTCTGCCACGGTAGGTGCCGATGCCGGGATGCTCTTCCGTTTTGTGCATGAAATGCAGACCGGGGATCTCGTCGTCTACCACTCCCGAGTCGACGGCCGCATTCATATCGGGCGCGTCGCCGGTCCCTACATCTTCGCTCCGAACATGAACGAGGACTACCCCGCGCTGCGCAGGGTGGAATGGCTGGTTGCTCGGCCCAAGACCGACTTCTCCGATGAGGCACGCCGGGCGCTCAAGGCGCGAAGCAGCCTGGCTCAGGTCAGGACTGGCGTAGACGAGTTCCGAGCTGCCGCTCGGACTCCCTGAACGCGCGTGAGTTCAATATCACGACGGCGATGCCCATCGCCAGTCGCCTTACGCACCCTCTCGCCCCGCCCGACACTCCTGCACCGGACGGGGCCCGCATTGTCCGCTCGAGCCTGTGCCGCTACGATGGCTCGGCTTGATGCAAGGCGTCACTGAACGGGGGAGGGAAGCCGGTGTTCCACGTCATCTTCCTGGTCCGGCGCAAGCCGGGGATGAGCCAGGAGGAGTTCGCCAGGTACTGGATTGAGGAGCACACGCCGCTGACGGCGAAGGTGCCTGGGGTACGCGCCTACCGCTGCTACACGGCGACCGGCGCTCCGGACGGCGAGTCGGCAGTCGAGGGCGTGGCCGTGCTGTCGTTCGATGACGAGGCGGCCTACCAGCGGGCGGTTGAAGGACCGGAGTTCGCCGCCGCCATCGGGGACGCCGTGAACTTCCAGGACGTAGAGGCCACCTCTGCCCTCATCGCAATGGAGCACATCATCGTCTGATATCGAATCTGGCTGAGGGCTTGTCCGTCCCTCCGGCATCGGCGTCTCCGTGCCCAGGGAGGACTTCCCTTGCTCACCACAGGAAGGTCCTTCCGGACTGAGCACGGTCGGTCACGGAGGAGCAAGCGACCAACCAGATTCCGTATGAGAGACAGTCGGCGCGCAGGGCGTATCACCGGTGAGACTGGTTGGCAGGGCGCCCACCACGCAGTGAGGCCCCTTAGCGTTAGGTGGCCCGGTTGCGCTGCAGCATCCGGGCCGCTCGCCGGGACCTGGTCATGATGCGGGCGGCGCTGCTGGCGCGCCGGCACCGCCGGTGCTGCTGGTAGGTGGCGTTGACGTAGGTGCCGAAGAGCACGACGTGGGCGAGCAGGTAGAACCAGGTCACGAGCAGGGTGACGAATCCGAAGGCCTGGCCGTACTGGTTGTAGTTGCCGACCATCCGCAGGTAGATCGGGAAGACCTGGGCTAACAGCACGAAGAGCAGAGCGGCCGTTAGCGTGCCGGGCCAGATGTCGGCGGCGTGCTGCCCGGCGTTCGGCACCACGCGGTAGAGCACGGCAAACAGCGCCATTGCCGAGAGGATCGCGACCCCGTAGCCGAGGATTTGGACCCGGCCATCGGCTAAGAACCAGGTCTCGAAGTAATACGGCAGATCCTTGGCGACGAACAGCGACGGCAGGATCGCGGCGATCGACGCGAGGATAAAGAGGACCGAGAACGCGATGATCACGAAGAATCCGCGCCGCTTCTCACAGGCGAAGCCGCAGTTCCGGACGCCATAGATGCGGTTCATGCTGCGCGCGAGGCAGCTGACGAAATTCGTGCCGATCCAGGCGAAGCCAACAAGGCTAAGGATGGCGAACCAGCCACTGTTGTTCCGCGCCTTCAAGACCGTCTCCAGCGCTGGCTGGACTTGATCGCGCGGCAGCGCCCAGAGTACTGAGTAGATCACATTAATCAGCACTTGGTCCCGTTGGAGCAGGAGACCACCAACGGAGATCAAGAGCAGGACCGTCGGCACGAACGCGACCAGTGCATTGAAGGCGACCGCGGCGGC
>JALYMD010000747.1 GCA_030773875.1 Chloroflexota bacterium
GGCAAGCCCGCTCCCCGGTTGATCACTGCAGAGACGGTCTCCAGGATGCGGCCTGGTTCCGTCATCGTCGATCTGGCCGGGGAGATGTGGGGGAACTGCGAACTCACTCTTCCCGGGGAGATCGTGGTTCGGCACGGCGTCACCATCATGGGACCGCTGAACCTACCCAGCACGCTCCCCGTCCACGCCAGCCAGATGTACTCGAAAAACATCCAGAATCTCCTTGCGCTCATGGTCAAGGACGGAAAACTCACACTCAACTTCGACGACGACATCGTCAAGGGCACGTGCATTACTCACGCTGGCGAGATCGTCCACGAGCCGACCCGGGCTCGCCTCGGCCTTGGCAAGCTGACGCCTGAGCCGGTGGTGGCCGGGGCGAATGGCGCGCCGCCGGCACCGAGCGAGGTCTCCGCTCCGCCGGTCACGCCCGCATCGCAGCGTGGATAGCTCGGACCCCCGCCCGGGATCCGGCCATTGTGGCCTCGGCCGGTCTGGTTCGATCAAAACGTTTGTACCTGAGCCGCTGAGCAGACACGAAACGCGGCGCCCAGGGTCTTGATGATTGGTCATCGGAGTGAGGGGGAAGCGGTGGATCAGAACGTATTACTCGGTGCGTACGTCTTCATGCTGGCGATTTTCCTCGGCCTCGAGGTGATCAACCGCGTGCCGGGAACGCTGCACACGCCACTTATGTCGGCCACGAACGCCATCCACGGCATCGTGCTGCTTGGCGCAATGATCGTCCTCGGCAATGCCGATTCCTGGTGGTTGCAGGCAATCGGCTTTGTGGCAGTTGTCGCCGGCGCCGCGAACGTCGTGGGTGGCTTCGCCGTCACCGACCGGATGCTGGAGATGTTCAAGAAGAAGCCGACGGCCGGCGGGGGTGCCGGATCCGCGCAGGGGCAGGGGCGATGATCGAGAACTGGCGCGACGCATTCGTCGACCTCAGCTACCTGGTAGCGTCGGTCCTCTTCATCTTCGGCCTCAAGCGGCTGAGTTCCCCGGCCACGGCCCGGCAAGGCAACCGCCTCGCCATGATCGGCATGGCTGTGGCAGTCGTGGCTACGTTCTTCGCCCGCGAGATCGAGTCCAACAACATCGTCCTGATCGTGATTGGTATCGCCATCGGTGCTGCCGTCGGCTACGTGCCCGCCCGGCGCGTGAAGATGACGGCGATGCCCCAGATGGTTGCCATCTTCAACGGCATGGGTGGCGCGACCGCCGCCCTCGTCTCCGTCGCGGAGTTCAGCCACAAGACGGATGTTCCCGGCGGCGAGGCGCTCTCAATCATCCTCGGCGTCATCATCGGTTCGATCTCTCTCACCGGCAGCGTGATCGCGTTTCTCAAGCTCCAAGAGCTGATGAGTGGGCGGCCGGTGACCTTCCCGAACCAAAAGGCCATCAACGCGGCGCTGTTCGCCGCCATTGCCCTGCTAAGCCTGCTTACGCTAGTCCTCTACCAAGACCAACTAACCCTGGCCCGCAGCCTGGTCATCCTGATGTTCTTGGCTTCCCTAGTCCTCGGGGCGCTGCTGGTAGTTCCCATCGGCGGTGCAGACATGCCGGTGGTGATCGCGCTGCTCAACTCCGCGACAGGTCTCGCCGCGGCGCTCACCGGCTTTGTCCTCAATAACCAAGCCTTGGTCGTTGCCGGTGCCCTTGTCGGAGCCTCAGGTACGCTGCTCACCCTACTGATGGCGCGAGCGATGAACCGGAAGGTGACCAATGTCATCTTCGGCGCTTTCGGGGCTGGGCCCGCGACGGGGGCAACTGCCGGCGGGGCCGCCGAGGCGAAGCCGATCCGCGAAATCAGCGTCGAGGACGCAGCGGTACCGCTGGCCTACGCTCAGCGGGTCATCATTGTGCCGGGCTACGGTCTCGCTGTGGCCCAGGCTCAGCACAGCGTTCGCGAGTTGGCCGACATCCTCTCGCAGCGTGGCGTGGATGTCCGCTACGCGATCCACCCAGTAGCGGGACGGATGCCGGGTCACATGAACGTGCTTCTTGCCGAAGCGAACGTCCCCTACGATGATCTCTATGAGATGGACGATATCAACGACGATTTCGGGAAGACCGACGTCGCCCTAGTGATCGGCGCCAACGACGTCACGAACCCTGCCGCCCGCACGGACGCCAGCAGCCCCATCTACGGCATGCCGATCCTTAACGTGGATCAGGCGGCCAACGTCATCGTGCTCAAGCGAAGCATGAAGTCCGGCTTCGCGGGCATCGAGAACGAGCTCTTCCACCATCCGAAGACCACCATGCTGTTCGGCGACGCCAAGGACTCGCTTGGCAAGCTGATCGGGGCGGTCAAAGCTGCCT
>JALYMD010000748.1 GCA_030773875.1 Chloroflexota bacterium
ATTCGGCCCTCGGGTATTTGTCGCCCGCAGTCTACGAGAGGAGGTGGAGCCTTTCTCAGCACGTCACCTAGTTGCTTGGTGTCCACCAAACTGGGGCAACTCCAGTTTGGCCCGGCGCTCATCGCGGGATGGGTCCATCGGTGTTACTGCGGTAGGTCAATGCGCTAGTCTCCGCTGGCTAGGTGGGGGATGAACGGCGACGGAGGATGGTCGTGCTTGTCAAAAACAGATGGCATAGGTGGGGCGGACTGGCAGGAGAGGTTACAGGTGCTAGACGAACGGCACGGCTAGCGCTCCGCCCATCGTGAGGACCGGGCGCTCGTCAAGGTCGGTGTTCGCCCAACTGGACTGGTCCACGCGGCCATTAACGAGCATGAAACCGGCCTAGAAGCCCACCTCGGAGGCCGAATTCGATTCGTCAGACAGACCCTAGAACCGGCACCCCTACGCGTTCGCCTCGCAGGCGATCCCGTCGTTGTCGGCGTCAAGGCGGTGCGGGTCGCTCGGGTCCTGGGCCAAGATCCAATTCGCCTCGTCGTAGGAGAGCTGCGGGCAATCGACATCGGATGCCGGGAAGACGTAGCCCCCACCGCCCGTTGCCGGCGCCTCGACGGGGGGCGCGACGACCGGCGGCTGTGCCACAGGGACATCGACGCCGAAGTAGACCTCGCACGCCCGCCCGTCACCGTTCGGGTCGAGGGCGGTCGCACCCGGGTTGGCCTCATAGTAGGCCTGGGCCTCGGTGAAGGAGGCGAAGGCGGTGCAATCTGCGATGAGCGGGGCCGGCGGTGGGGCCTGCGCCGGGACCGATTCCAGTGGTGTATCCGCCCCCCCACATGCCGCCCATAGCCCGGCCTGCTTTTCTATCGCCTCATCCTGGGCGTCTTCGATGCGCTCGACGTACTCCACGTCAGGGGGGTAGGTGGAGAGGACGGCAAAGCCCTCCCGGACCAGGATCTCGTTGGCAAGCTTGGCCTTGCCGTCGTCCTTGCCCTTGAACCAAACGTAGCGCAACAGTCGCTGGTAGCGATCCGTGTCGGTGACGTCCCTCTCCAGATAGACCGTCCGACCCTTGGGCAGCATGGTCTTGGTGCGCTTGGTCGCCTCGGCCCCGTAGCACTCGACGGGATCGTTGGGATCCCTTGTCTCGGGGGTGTCAATCAGGAGCAGACGAACGCTCTCCGTCTTGGTCTTGCCATCGCGCTCGACCTTGATCGTGTCGCCGTCGACCACGGAGACA
Organism: Chloroflexota bacterium; assembly: GCA_030773875.1. The sequence goes on from JALYMD010000748.1 coordinate 1,241, forward strand.
ATGGTCGCCCGCTCGGTGCCCCTGGGGATCACGTCCTCGGATCGAGCATCCGCTGGGGTCGGAACCGCGAGCGACAGGGACTCTGACGCCGAGGCACTGGCCGGCGCGGCGGGAGACAGGACGGCTCCACCACGAGACAGCAAGCTCTCACAGGCTAGGCCCGGGGTGCCGCGCGTATCGTTGTCCGGTCCGATGGGACCATCCAGGCCGCTCGGGTCACTCGGATCGGCGTTGTAGACCGCCTGGGCGTCCTCCTGATACCGGAAGTGGTCGCAATTGAACTGGTCCTGTGCGCTGGCCGCGGGCATGCCACCCAGCGGGAGGACGAGGAGGACGGCCGACATGAGGAGCACGGCAACACAATGCACGGGGACACCCTCCCTGCGGCGGTGCGAGGGGATAGATAAAGCTGGACAGGTAGCAATCGTAACGTCGAGGACAGACCACGGCCTGAGGGAAAGCACCCAACCACGCCACGGATTTTTGCCCCGTGCCCAACGCGAGGGTGCCGACTTAGGGGAGCGACTCGCAGGCTTGCCCGTTGCCGTCGCTGTCGAGGCGGTGCGGATCAGCGGTTGGGCCGCCGGCCGCCTGGTAGAACGCCTGGGCCTCGGCCTGGGTGGCGAAGTCGCCGCAGTCCCAATCGGCTCGCCCAGTGGATGCGGATTACCGAGAACGTTCACGGGCGGTGGATAGCGTGATTCTGGGGCAACGATCATCAATGCTCAGCAAGTACCCTCACAGTCCGGGATACAGAACTGATTGGTGCCCGGTGGCGTGTTTCGTTGACCAGTAGAGACTTGATTGCTACTGTGCAGAGAGCCTTGGGGGACACCTTGGAGCAAGGGAGGTGCCTGATGGTGCGGGCCTTGGCGCTCTTTTTCTTGATCGTTGCCTCGCTCCCCCTATGGAGTGTCACCGCACAATCGTCGACGAAACGAGCCGAAGTCACCTTTGAGTTCACCGAAGCGGTCTCCACGGTCGACCGGGTTTCGATTGAGCAAGGAATCCGCTTTGCTCAGGACGCCTACATAGGCCTCTTCGGCTCCGATGCCCAAGGCCCGGTGACCGTGACGGTGGATTACGACGAGACGGGTCAAGCCCGCCATGGCGTTCGCAACAGCCGACAGATTTTCATCAACGCGTGGAACTACCGCGGCATGTCTGCCCTCGTGCAGACCATGAGCGTGGTCCACGAATACTTTCACATCTGGCAGTTCGGTCAAAGTAGAGGCTTCCCGCTCGGACCGTACTGGCTTGTTGAAGGCAGCGCCGAGTTCATCTCGTATTGGGTGCTGGCCCAGGCCCGGCTCGTGAGCTATGACGATGTCCACGAGTTCTTCATCCAGATGGCCAATGGTGCGCGCGCTCAGGAGCCGGTCAATCTCCCGGTTCTCAGCGAACTGACTGACCCCGATGCCATGTTTGCGCCCGGGGCAGCCTGCTGCTCCTATCATCTGTCCGCACTCGCCCTTGAGCTGTTGGTAGAAGAGCAAGGAGTGGAGGCACTGGGGACGTACTTTACGGGGCTTCGCGCTCCTGGTGGAGGGACGCGTGCCTTCGAAGATGCGTTTGGCCAGAGCGTGGAGGAGTTTTATCAGGCCTTCGAAGAGCAGCGGACAGCAATCCTGACGTCAAGTGGTCGAGATGTCACGCCGCTGCTTTTGACACCTCCATTCAACGAAGGATGGGCTGAGGTCTCGCTGACGAACGTGCCCGAGGTTGTTGAGCGTGGGGAGCAAGTGATCCTCACCGGTGCGACAGCACCTGGGGTGCTCTGTTCGTTGACGCTCACCTCCGCCGACGGCAAAGAGCCCCTGAGCTACCCGACCTACGCTGATTCCTACGGTTTTGTCTTTTGGCTTTGGACCCTGCAGGAGGACACCGATCGTGGAACAGCCGGCATCGAGGTGGCCTGTGGCGGATTACCAGTGACCACAACCATCGATGTTGCCTAGCAGCTGTTTATGGACGTGGAGCTGTGATGGTCACTGATCCGAGTTCAACGCCACCAGTGCGACATCCGGGGGGAGCAGCTTGATGGAGCCAACGCGAAAGTGGTAGGCGTTGCCGTCGTCGCCGCCGCGTCGGCCTGGGCGCCCCCCCGCAGGTAGACGAGGAACTGGAACAGGGCCGGGCCGACGCCCTCCCAATTCGGGTACCCGTACACCAGCACGTTGCCGGGCACGTCTAAGTGACCGCTTTCCATGTACCAGACGTCGGCCCAGACACCGCTCGGGTCTTGGAGCGTCCCTTCCGCGATCCGCTTCGGTTCGAGTGGTGCGTCGATGAGGGCGCGAGGAATGCGCAGCGCGACGGGCGAGATGTTCGCCCCATCCTGTCGCAGCGCATGTGCCCGGGTCTTCCGACTTCCAGGCCAGCCAAGGGCAACGCCAACTCCAAACACCAGGCTCTGAAGCAAGCGACGCCTAGACGCGGCCACCAGGTTTGTTGACGATGGGCTGGAGCAGCGAGGAGCCAAGGGGTACCTCCTGCACGCCTGGACGGGACATCCCGCTTCCGTGATCTTGAACGCCTCGCGCGGTAGCATCGCGCCTCGGTACCGTCAATGGCCGTTCGCGATCTTGGCGGGGGCTCTGTCAGTCCCAGATCGGCGCCGCATCGCTCACCAGGCGGCGGACGGCGATCCTGCCGCCTCCGGCCGAGAAGGCGAGCGCCGCCCTGCCGACGGGCTTGACGGCCGTCTACGCCCGGTCCTCGGCGCCGGGTGAAGCTGTCTCGTCCCGATCAGTCCATCGCAGGCAGATGGACGCCGAGCTGTATACACATCCCGCCGGGGAGGATGACACCATCACGTCCGGACCGAGTAACTCCCGCCGGCATTTGTCATGGATGAACATCAGGAGAATGATCAGGCCGTCAGTCCGCCGCAGCTCCACCGACTTCGTCCTTCCGGAGTACAAACCGGACGCGGGCATTTAGTCCATCACCTGACGACATTGTGCGCGCCTGCCGCCGCCACCTCCAAGCCGCGCTTGACATGCTCTTGGCCCCGCACCTCCGAGAAGTCCGTGCCCGCGAAGGCGGCCGCGTCGGGTGCCTCGTCCCCGGCGACGAAGGGCGCGATCGGGGCTTCTCCGGCCAGGTGGTTGACGAGATCCGCCAGCGTTCGCACCGGCAGAATTTCCACGCCACCAACTAGCGCCGCCTCTGCCGCGTCCTCATGGGGCACGAACGCGTGGCCCATCCGCTTCTCCGCGGCGAGGGCCAGCATGGCGATGATGCCCGGCGTATGGCGCAACACCCCATCCAGCGACAACTCCCCGACCACCAGGGCGTCCTCCAGCCCCGGCGCCGGAACCTGCCGCGAGGCCACCAGGATCCCGAGCGCGATCGGCAGGTCGTAGGTGGGCCCCGCCTTCTTCAGGTCGGCGGGCGCCAGGTTCACCGTCACCCGACCGTGGGGGAAACGGCCGCCCGAGTTGCGGATGGCGGAGCGGACCCGCTCCTTGCTCTCCTGCACCGCCGCGTCGGGGAGGCCCACGACAATCATCCCGGGGTTCCCCGACCCGACATCCACCTCCACCTCGACCAGCTTGC
>JALYMD010000749.1 GCA_030773875.1 Chloroflexota bacterium
TGGACCCTCCAATCCCAGCGTATCCGGCCGCTGGGCGACCGACCAGGCGAGCGCGAGGTGCGCCAGGCCCCCGACCCACAGCGCAATCGCCCACTGGTGGAGGACGTTGGAGCCGAGGGCGAGGGCGCGCCAGTCGGCGCGTCCATCCCATGAAGCTCATCACGGACCGTGTCCCAGCGCTCCACGAGCAGTTCCCAGGAGGTGGCGATGTTATCCTCAAGTTCCTTCGTGGTTGGGGCCTTGCAGGCACCATCGGCCGAGGGCGGGGCGAACGTGTCGCTGCCGAGCGCGTCGATGCGCGGGTTGGGCTGCCGGAGGGTGTCGAGGAAGGCGGTGGTCAGCAGCCCGCCCGACGAGACGACGTTCGTTGTGTTTGCTGCCGCTACCACGGGTCACACTCCTCTAGGCAGGGTAGAGCACAGTCACGGCGAGCAAGTCGCATGAAGCCGCGGTCATCCTGTCGATGCCGACCAGCCACGTCCGCTGCTCAACCTCGGTCCGGTCCAACCGATCCTTCATGCGACGTCGCTCCGCAACCAGCGTCAACCGCCGTTCCTCGACGGCATTCTGGACGACCGCATCAAGGTCGGGGCGAGTGAGGACCTCCGCCAGATCCTCTTGCGCCTCAGCCTCGGTCCGGGTCTCGGTGCTGTGCCTGGCTCGGAGCAACTTGGTCGCAGCATCCGACGGCAGCGGCGCGTCGCCGTACACGGGCAGTGCGATCTCGACCAACTCCTCGACGATTGACCGCGGCTGCGTCTCAACGACGAAGCGAGCAAGGGCGTGGAGGAGCGCCGTCACCTCCGACACGTCGGAGGTGACGAGCGCGGTCGTCCGGCCGTAGTGCTCCCGATCCAGAAAGGTCGCCTGCTTGACCCGCTCGACCAATCGCCGGACAAGCGGGTGGCCGAGGTCGATGGCCTCCAGCCGGAGGTCGTTCAACGCGGCGGTCGGGTCGAAAGTGGCCGCCTCGATCACCTCCGGCACTCCTCCGGCCCGGAGGGCGGCGTCGCGCACATCAAGCCGGTAGACGGCGGTCCTCGTCTCGGTGACGTGACAGTTGAAGCGGCGTAGCCCCGAGAGAACGAAGTCGGCGATCTGTTGGGGCGATCCCAGCCGCTCCTCCGTCTCCTGAAGACGCCGCTCGATGTCGGGTAGGGACACGCCGGTCTGTCCGTAGTAGGACTCTTCCTGGATCCGGTCCAGCGTCTCCCCGGCAAAGGGGTCGATCTCGACCGCCGCTGCCTTCCGCTGGGATAGCGAGACCGGCGCGTCGAAGAGCCCCAGTTGCTGCGGCGGTGCTGCTAGCTCGACGCCCTGCTCGCGGATCAGGTCGACCACGCTGGCGTCATCACCGAAGAAGGGCGGGCTGAACCCATAGTCCGAGCGAATCCGCTCCGCCTTCTGGACAAGGGTGCGGAGAATCACCGCCTCCAGCGTGTCGTTCGTCACGAGCGTGCGGACGTAGACGGTCGGCTGCGGCTGCCCGAATCGGTCAACCCGGCCGTTCCTCTGTTCCAATCTGTTGGGATTCCACGGCAGCTCGTAGTGGATGACCTGGGCGCAGGCATGCTGGAGATTGATCCCCTCCGAGATCGCGTCGGTCGCGATGAGCAGGGCAGGGGACGCCTCCTCAAACTGCTGGAAGCGCTCGCGCCGTTGCGTCTCCGACAGCCCGCCATGGATGGTGACAATCGTCAGGCCATCGGTCTTAAACCGAGGAACGCGCCCCAACTGTTGCTCCAGGTAGGTCAGGGTATCGCGGTAACGCGTGAAGATGATCGCGCGCGGATGGGTCCGGAACCGCTGGCGCAGGGTGTTGCGGATCAGGTGCTGGAGCTTGGCGTCCCGCTCCGGGGTGACCGCTTGGGCCTGCTTGAGGACCTGGTCCAGGAGAACAAGATCTTCCTGGATGGCCCGGGCGTCTCCGTAGAAGGTGCGTTCGACCCGGTCCTCAGCCTCGGCCTCGGCGAAACGCTCCCCGGTGTCCTCGTCCATCGCGTTAGCGATCGCCACCCCGAGGGGCAGGGCCGCGACATCGTCCGGTTCTTCCCCCTGCACCGCCATGCGCCCGAGCAGCGCCGCCCGCCGGTTCCGCAGGGAGCAGGCGAGCGCATGCGGCGAGGAAAGCGCCCGCTTGTGTAGGTGCAGGGCAGCCCAGGAGGCCAAGGTTCGGCGTCGCCCGCCGACGGCCGTCTCCACCATCCGGCTGGCGTACCCATCGAGCGAGAGGCTGACCCGGCGCTCCGCCTCGCTCGGGGTGACGTACTCCTCCTCCGCGTCCCGGGCCGGGAACGGACTGCGGCGCCCTTCCTGCTCGAACCAGGTCTTGACGTCCTGCCGCCGGCGCTGACACACGTGCCTCCGGGCGACATCGCGGTCGATGACGGGGTCGTGCTCCGGCCCGGCGACCGCGCCGACATCGAGCAGGCGCAGCAGGGAGGCGAAGGAGTCAGAGTAGCCATTGTGCGGCGTGGCAGTGAGCAAGAGGAGGTGGCGCGCAAGTGGGGCAAGCTGCCGGGCGAGCTGCCAGCGGTCCATCTCCACCGCGTGGTCCTGGTCCCGTTGGTGCGGCTTAGCCACGGCGTGCGCTTCGTCAAACAGGACGATGTCCCAGGGTTGCTCGGCGATCTGCGCCCGGACGCCCGGCTGCTTGGCGTAGTCGACGGAGGTGATCAGGATCGGGAAGAACTTCCACGGGTTGGCACCCGCGGGAAGCTGCCGCTCCAACTCACGGCGGTGCCGCGCCGAGACGATGCGGGCCTCAAGGTGGAAGAATTGGAGGAGGGCCTCCCGCCACTGCTCCCGCAGGTTGGCCGGGGTGATGATCAGGACGCGCGACGCGAGTTGCCGCGCCATCAACTCCGTGATGACCAGCCCGGCCTCGATACTCTTGCCGAGCCCCACATCGTCGGCGAGCAGGAGCCGGACCCGGGGCGACTCCAAGGCCATGAGTACCGGCACGAGCTGGTAGGTCGTCGGGATGACCCGGGAGCGCTGCAGGCTAAGGAGCGGGGCCGAACCATGGAGGAGGGAGAGGCGGTACGCCCGCAGGAGCAGGTCCTGGGCCGAGGGATGGCCTACGCGGTCGCCGGCGGGCGGATCGAGGCGTCCTGGCTCGATCCGTTCGACCGGCCGGAAGAACCGGTGTTGCTCGGCCAAGCCGCTATCCAACGCGGTTGCGGTGAGGATGTCACCGTCCTGGGCGTCCACGCGTCAGAGACGGCCACGGTTGCGGACGATCGACCCGACCTGGTAGCTCGGCAGCGGCGCGGCTTGGGCCATCAGCATCCTTTCGTGGGTGTAAGTCGCGGTTGGTTCGCTACGACGCCGCGTCGAGGCGTGTAGGCTGGGCCGGAACCGCGGCCAGCGGCCGTTGAGACCAGAGCCGCATGAAGCCATCGCGGATCACGCGCGCGATACCCTTCCGTCGCTCCTCCAGAAACCGGTCGTACGGCAGGTGCTCCCACTCCTGGGGCAGCTCGTGCCAATACCGCATCTGGGCCAGCTCCTGAGGGGAGAGCGATCGGGCGAACGTCGGAAAGTAGTCGCTGGGTGCTGTGTCGGAGATGTTCGCGTTGTCTGGCCACTCGACGAGGGCAAAGTTGGCAATCTGGTTGGTGTTATAGGTGCCTTCAATGCCAAGGCGGCGGAGGTAGTTCTTCGGGAAGAGGTGGTGGCGCTCCACTGCCGCCCGCTTCCCTCGCGACGCCGGGTCGAGCAGCTCTGACACCTTCAGCTTGGAGAACAACACCCGGGCGTCAAGGAGGTTGAGGGCGGCATAGTATCCGTAGAGTGACGGCCCCTGCCGGCGGAGGTGGCGAGGTTGTTCGGCAGGGCAATCGTCCAGAAGTCCTCCGTCAACGTGTCGCCGATGAGACGGTCGAGCGTGTCGACGAAGCCCGCGGCGTCACGCACCGGGCGTAGTCGCGCCAGGTCCGCCTCCATTGCCGTTTCCGGTGACCCCGAGTACCGCGCGTTGAGGGCGGCCATGAAGAACCAGCGGGCGATCGCCTCGCGCAAGACATGACGTTCAACCCCGAAGTGTTGATGGCCAATCAGGAACATGGCGTAGGCGTAGAG
>JALYMD010000750.1 GCA_030773875.1 Chloroflexota bacterium
GAGCGGTACGTGCCCTACGTGATCGAGCCGGCGGCGGGAGCCACTCGTACCGCCATGGCGTTCCTGCTTGCTGCCTACGACAAGGACGTCATCAACAACGAGCAGCGCACGGTCTTGCGGCTCCATCCGAGGATCGCGCCGTACAAGGTTGCCGTTCTCCCTCTTTCGAAGAAGGAGGAGTTGATCGCCCCCGCAAAGGAGGTGCTCCACCAGCTTCAAGACCGGTGGATGACCGACTACGACGAGACGCAGGCCATCGGGCGGCGTTACCGACGGCAAGACGAAATCGGAACCCCTTACGCCGTCACCGTCGACTTCGACACGCTTGAAGACCGAGCCGTAACCGTGCGCGAACGCGACACCACGAAGCAGGAGCGCATCCCGATCGACAACTTGGTGGCTTATCTGACTGAACGCCTGCCGTAACTGTCCCCACCCGTTGGTCTTCAGTGGTCGAACTTGCTTGCTCCGCACCCTCGCGTCGTCCTGGTGCCGAAGAGGAAGCGACCGGGGGGCTGGCAAGCACGATTTGGGATCAGCGGTGGCCGCGGCTGAACTACGTGTATGACTTACTCGAACCCGACACCGGGGCCACCTTCTCGCGCGCGCCGCCGAGGATTGTTCCGTCGCTCATCCGAGGGGGTCTCGTGGTTCGGTACGACGGTATCCCCGACACGTGGACATGGCGCCCAGGCGACCTCTCGCCAGGAAGGGCGCCTTACCGACCTGTGGTATCCGTCGCTCTTCCTGGGCATTGGCCAACCGACGTTCTGCCGGAGGAGTACCGCACCAGATCGTTCTTCGGCCGCCGGTTGCCCGACGGACGTTTTTCTTCGCGTCGACGGACGACCTTTTATCAGTCGCCGCTGGTAGTGCTAGTCCCGGCTTTGAGTGGTTCATACGGTCATCGTCAAGTATCCGCGGCACATCCGACGGGATAGCGGCCGCGAAGTTGGTAACGCTCTCCGTAGATGGCCGAGGTCGAGTGAGCGGTAACGTCAGCGACCCCAGCGTGCTCGTTCCAGGCGCCCTCCTGGTTGTACCGGCGCGCCCTGAGGGAGCGGTGAACATCGATGACCTGTACGCCGCGGGCAAGCCGCTCAACGAGGCGGCGCAGCTGGAAGCTGGCGAGCCGAGTCTGGCTCCCTAGCAGAGAAACCCTCGGACCAGCTTCAGTGGCCGAACGAGGTGTCGGACCCAACGGTGCGCGGGAGTGGGAGCCTGCTGGCAGCCTCAATCTCGCCGGCGAATCGGTCGGCGAGGGTATGAAACGAGGTTCTTGGGGGCGGTTGCGGACGGTCCGGGAACTCATTCCACAACACCGTCCAGCCGACCAGCGCATCAGCTGCCTTCGCCCCTGCGAGCACTTCGGCGGCAAAGGCCAAAAGCGAAGGGCGCTCTTGTGGAAGTACGAGCATCATGCTCCGGAGCTTCACCGGCACCTGGCGCCCTTTATCGGTCTCGTGCACAAACTGGAGGTTGGCAAGGTCGAACCAATATCGGATGGAGCCGACTCGTAGGTTGCACTCGACCTTCTCCACCCAGTCGCGCGCGGCTTCGAACGTCCGGATTGAAGCGGGAGGGGCCTCGAGTCGGCGCAGCGGATCCGGCGTGGCGCGGGTCATCAACTCGAAGGTACGGAATCGCCGAGGTTTTGGCCAGCTCTAATAGGCCTTCACCCAGGACAACGGGACCGCCGCCATCGCGCAACTCAAACGCGCCGTGAGCTGCGAACTAGTCTTCTCCGGTCAAGTCGAACCTCGTCAATTCCGGCCCAGATTCGATGGGCCGCAAGGAGCCGAACAGATGCCCCAGCAGTTCATCTATGCCTTCGATCACAAGCACCGCGTTCCTCCAATGCAATTGAAGGATCTGCTGGGCGGCAAGGGGGCGAACCTGGCCGAGATGATCTCGGTGCTCGACCTGCCTGTTCCCCACGGCTTCACGATCACGACGGACGCCTGTCGGGCTTACATGGGGTCCGGCTGGCCCGGCTCGCTCGACGATGAATTGGCCAAGGCCGTGAAGAAACTCGAGAAGGCAATGGGCAAGGGCATCGGCGACGCCAAGGATCCGCTGCTCGTCTCGGTTCGCTCGGGTGCGAAGTTCTCGATGCCGGGCATGATGGACACCGTCCTCAACCTCGGCCTCAACGACGAGTCGGTGGCCGGCCTGGCCAAGCAGACCGAGGAGAGGTTCGCCCTCGACTCCTACCGTCGCTTCATTTCGATGTTCGGTCGCATCGTCCTCGGCATTCCCGGCGAAGAGTTCGAGGAGCGCTATGAGTCGGCCAAGGAGCTGGCGGGCACGCACAACGACGCCGAGGTT
>JALYMD010000751.1 GCA_030773875.1 Chloroflexota bacterium
CCCCCGGACTAGCTGCACCTCACCCCAATGTATGTAGGCGGACCAACCTATGGGGGGCGAACGCAGGCGCCCACCTCAGCCCCTCCCGTTCTCGCCCCAGGTCCGGCCGCAAAAGTCGAAGTCGCAACCCTGGTCGGCCTGGAGGACGTGATGGGCGTAGAGCCACCCATAGCCCCGCCGAGATCCTTCCGGCAGCGGTGCTCGACCTTGCCGCGCCAATCGGGTTCGCAGATTCTCTTCTGATATCAGCAACTCCAAGCGCCGGGCAGGCACGTCAAGCTCGATCTCGTCGCCATCCCGCACCGTCGCCAAGGGACCACCAACTGCCGCTTCCGGAGCGACATGGAGCACGACCGTCCCGTAGGCGGTACCGCTCATCCGGGCGTCAGAGATGCGAACCATATCGCGGACCCCAGCCTCAAGGAGTTTGCGCGGAATTGGAATCATCCCCGCTTCCGGCATTCCGGGGCCGCCAATTGGCCCGGCGTTACGGAGCACCAGCACGTCCTCTGGTCGTACATCGAGCGCGGGGTCGTTGATCCGCCGCGTCATCTCCTCGACAGAGTCGAAGACGACGGCGCGCCCACGATGGCGCTGCAGGTCCGGCGAGGCGGCCGCGTGCTTGATGACCGCGCCGTTGGGGGCAAGGTTGCCGCGCAGCACCGCGAGTCCCCCTTCAGAGGCGAATGGCGCGGCGAGCGGGGCGACGACCTCCCGCCGCTCGCTCGGTTTAACGGCGCCGAGGTTCTCCGCCACGGTTCGCCCGGTCACCGTCGCGGCATCGCCGTGAAGGAGCGGCAGCAACTCGCGCATCACGGCCGGGATGCCGCCCGCCTCGAACAACTGCTCCATCTGGTATGCCCCGGTCGGCCGCATGCTGGCGACGAGCGGCGTGGACCGGCTCAGTGCGTCGAACAACTCAAGCGGGAGGTCGACGCCCGCCCGTCGCGCGATAGCCACGAGGTGGATGACCGCGTTGGTGGAGCCGCCGATGGCGACGCAGACGCGGATCGCGTTCTCAAAGGCGACCTGGGTAAGGATGGCCGAGGGACGTACGTCCTCATCGACCATCTCCACGATGCGCCGACCGGTTGCCTCCGCCAAGCGCAGTCGCCGCGAGTCGGGGGCGGGGATAGCGGCACCGCCGGGAAGCATCATCCCGAGCGCCTCGGCGACTGAGGCCATGGTGCTGGCCGTGCCCATCACCATGCAGTGACCGCTGGAGCGAAAGAGGGCGTCCTCGAGTTCCCCGAGTTCCTCATCCCCGATGGTGCCGGCCCGGTACTCCGTCCAGTACCGGCGACAATCGGTGCAGGCACCGAGGTCCTGGCCACGCCAACGACCGTTGAGCATCGGTCCGCCCGTGACCATGATCGCGGGTACGTCGGCGCTGGCCGCCCCCATCAGTTGGGCTGGGGTCGTCTTGTCACAGTTGGCAAGCAGCACCACCCCATCGAGCGGCTGGGCGCGGATCATCTCTTCCGTGTCCATCGCCATCAGATTGCGATAGAGCATGGCGGTCGGGGAGATGAACATCTCGCCGAGAGAGATGGTTGGGAATTCCAGGGGCCACCCGCCGGCCTGCCAGACGCCCCGCTTGACCGCCTCCGCGACCGTGCGCAGATGGGCGTTGCAGTGATTCAACTCGCTCCACGAGTTGCAAATCCCGATCACCGGGCGGCGCAGATCCTCGTCCGAGAAGCCCATCCCCTTGGCGAACGCCCGCCGCATGAACGTGCTGAATCCGGCGTCACCGTAGGACGTCAGCCCGTCCCGGCGGCCAACGGAAGGTCTGGTCTCCGTCATCAGTATGCAAGCTCCTTCCTCCCGCCCGCTCCACGGCTTCGTACCCCGGATCGGGCAGGGATTCCGATCGAGTCCTGACGCTGTTGTTTGCTCCGCTCATTCGCGATTCTGGAAATGGCTGAGGTGGAGACCGTCGGGGCCCAATGGCCCCATGCCTGGCTCAACCACCGCCCGCCGGACAACCTGCTGGTGGCTCGCCACCTGATGCACCCGACGCGTGAGCAATCATTGACACCAGCGGCCGCTGCTCAATGTCTCCCCGCACGATGGTCGCATACGTCGCAGTTCCTCGCTTTCAGGACCGAGCCCTCCGGCAGGGCGCCGGAATACTGGCGGCAGGGCAACACCGTCCCGATCTTTCTCCCGGCCGGCGAGCCGCAGTCGGTCAGTGCCGATGCCGGTCGGGAGAGGGAGACGGCCGCGCGGGTTGCGCTCTCCTGACGGACTGCTTAGGATCGCCTCATTCATGGAAGCAGAGATCGGCCCGAGCAGCGCTCCGGTCGACGGAGGAGAATCGGTATGCCCTGGCTCTCGTTTGACTGGTCCAGTGCGGGCCGCACCGCGTCGCGCAGGCGGAGACGTTCGCTCAGGGTGACCCTGCTCGGGGCCACCTTGGCGGCGTTGCTTGCCGCTTCGACAGCAGGCGCCCTGACAGCCCGCCTCGCCCAGGACGATCCCTCTCCTGCCGAGGGGAGTGCCGCCGTGATCGCCCAGGGCGTCGTCACTATGCCGAGTGGAGAGGTTGCCTGGCGTGTCGCTCGTCAGACCGCGCGGCTGCCGGCGGACGCCCCGACGGGGCGGCGTGACCCGGGCTTCCTGCTCGCGGACGAGGGCGCCGTGTTGGTGACCGACCAGCCCACCGGCGACCAGACCCGGATCGCCCCGGGCGAGGCGACGATGATTCGAGCCGACGTCCGCCAGCAGCGAGCGAGCCTAGCCGATGCCCCGGTCGCGTACACGGCGATCGAACTGGTGGACGCCGACGCCGTCGACGATGTCGGAGGCGGTGAGCTTATCTTCGGCAGCGATGCCTTCGAGGCCCCAGAGGGCAACCGGGATCTCGATCTCGTCCGCGATGCCCTTCGTAGCAGCGAATCTATGGACATCCGGGCTGCGGAGGGTGATACACCCATCCTGGTCATGGCGACGGTGGGAGTGGTTGAGGTGCGTGGCCGCGGCGACCGCGAGCCAACGCGGCTGAACACCGGGGAGGCCGCTGCCTTCTCGGGTGCGTTGACGATCCGAGCGGTTGAGGTGGGCGGAGCGGGCCGGACGGCCACCTTCGTCGCTGCCATAATCGGACCGCAGATCTCGATTGCGGCGGAGCCGACCCCGACGGCCACGCCAACTGCGACGGCCACGCCGACTGCGACACCACGCGCCACGCCACGGGTAACCCCACGAGCCACTCCCGCCGCGAGGAGCGGCTCGATCACGGTCAGCATCCGCAACTGCCCGCCAGGTCAGAGACCGGAGACCGTGGTGCCAGCTGACTGCCCGCTGGCCGAAGGCGACTTCGACGTGTCCCTGTTGACGCCCGACGGCGCGACGTTGACGCTGGCTGACGCCGCCGGCTCCGGCGCGAGTTCCGCCACCTGGACGGAGTTGCCGTTCGGCGAGTATCAAGTCTTTCAGACGCCACCGATCGCCTTCGACGTCTATATCGCTCTCGACAGTGAACTCACCGAAGCCGGTGGCTACACCGTGTCTATCGATAAGGAGAGTCCGAACGCGCAGATCAACCTGTACAACTTCCAGCCCCCTGCGGCCGGGGTTCCCGCGAACCCTTCCCTGGCTGACGACGATGGTGATGGACTCGCCAACGCTGACGAGGCTGCCCTCGGCGCCGACCCGCTCGTCGCGGACGCGGACGGGGACGGCTTGCTGGATGGGCAGGAAGTGTTGACCTACGGCACCAGCCCCGTCGTCTTCGATACAGACGGGGACGGCGTTGGAGATGGCGACGAAGCCGCGGTCGGGACCAATCCGCTCGTGCCTGACACGGCGCTGGCCCCGACCGGTTAACCCGGAAGGCGCGGAGGAGTAGAGAAGGGCAACGCCCCACGCCTACTCCTCGAGTCTCTTGACGAGGTGGAGCCAATCCGGACGGTAGCCGGTGCGCTCGTAGAAGGCGCGGGCGCGGGTGTTGCTGGCGAAGACATCCAGGGACACCTCGGCGTAGCCGTGTGCCCGTGCCCACGCTTCGGCGTGGTGAAGCAGGGCCGTGCCGACGCCACGGCCCTCCGCTTCCTCCGCGACGACCAGA
>JALYMD010000752.1 GCA_030773875.1 Chloroflexota bacterium
ACTAGGGCAGGTCGCGGGGGTGCCCTCCCTCATTATTGAGCGCCCTGACCGACCTTGACGAGGCGTCCGACGACACTGTGGTTCGCCTGCCAGTTCCCGCACCGCTCTCGTCACTCACATAGGGAAGAGGCGTCAAGAGGGTGCTATGCAGCCAGCGGGGGGAGCGAGAGAGCGCGTGGGTGAGGAGGGAGACGAGCAGCAACCTGTGTGGCCCAGCGTTGATGTGGTGTACGCAGAGCTGAAGGACCGCGTAGCGCTCCAACTCGCGCAGGCCGATACGCTCGACAACAAATCAAACTTCGGTCTTGGATCAGCTGCTCTACTCACTGCTGGAGTGGCCGCTCTCCGGAACGCCTCAGAGCCAGCCATTGGAAAGGAGGTAGAGCGGTGGTGCCTTTTCGGTTGGATCCTGCCCGTGACGGTCCTCGTCACTTGGATCACGGTAGGAGCCTTTGCGGCTTTTGTCGCCGTCGTCTGGTGTTCCTACCAGGCGTACAAAGTCCGCACCTTCACTATTAGTCCGTCAATCGGGAAAGCCGGCACTGAACACCTCCTCGATGTGGCGCTGCACCGGCCACCGAACCACACCAAGGTGCTAATGTCACACCACCGAGTGGTGGAGGACCTGTTTCAGAATGAGAGACAAATCGAGAGAAAGACTCGATGGACGGCCTGGTCCCTGATCGCCCTTGTGGTCGAAGCAGTGCTGTTGCTTACAATGTCGGTGCTTGAAGCGTTCGTATAACCAAGGGAGACAAGGTTCCCAAGGACGACAAGAGCGGCCAAAGCAAACCGGCTCCCGCGTCAACTCCGCCAACACCTCGGCCAGGATTGCCGTGGAACGAGGGCATGGGCGGTGAGTTCAAGCGGGGACAAGAGGGCAAAGAAGGCCAAACCACTCGTGACACGGTAGTGGAGAAGGTCATTCGACGGGACGAAAAAAAGCAACCCTAGGCAGGTACGCTAGTGGCAGCGCCGCCAGGAGGTCCCCAGCGGCGCTTCCCTCGTGGTCTGCGGTTCAAGTCAGTCAGCGGCCGGCGACACTGCCTCCTCCGAGGTCCACGTCAGGGAGAGCGGAACGCGCCTACTCGTTTCGTTCGCGACGACGGACTGTCATGACGTGGACCCGTAACATAGCGGCAACCTCCATTGCCGTTAGGTACGTTGTCTCCATCCTGTCTCCTTCGTCATGGTGCCTTTCCGGAGCATCGCGAAGTCATGCAAAGTATAGTGGAAGTGGATATGAGGAAAATATTCGAACGTACAGGGTCTACTGAAAGGGATATCAACCACCTTAGGCATTGACTAAGAGGCGATCGCCAACTGGGAACTCAAATTGGATAGGTGGAAGTGCGAAGATACGCGAGGCGACCATCATGCACTGTGATATTGGTGCTAGGCACCGGACCGATGCCAGTATGGCCTACCTAGATTGCACTCAATCTCACCTCGGAGCATCACCACCGTTTCTCGGGGACGCCGCGTAATGTGGCCATGGATGGCATCAGGTACCGTCCGTGATCCGGATCAGGTGCTCTAGGAGCGGCGAGCGTAGAAGTGGCCGGCGGGAACAAGATCCTCGAGCGAGACGGGGCTGGGCTCGTCGGGGCGGCGGGGCTTGGGCAGGCGGACCTGCCCTGGCTGACGCCCGCCGTCCTGGACCGGGTGCGTTACTGGATGGCAGGCTGGCGAGCCCGTGCCGAGGGCCGAGCGTAGCTGGCGGGGGCATTGGCGCCGCCCCACCCTGAGCGAAACACCCTGAGCGCCAGCGCGGTATCCCGTAAGGATCGTCCTTCGGTTGACCCGACCTCTACGCTGGCTGGCCGTAGGAGGCCAGGAAGCGCTCCTGCATCTCGGGGATGAGATCCTGCGGGACGAGATGAGGCTCCCGGCCACCGTTCGCTGCCAGCGCGTGTACGTAGACCTTCGCGGCTTCCTCGACGATCTCCGCCACCATGAGCGCCTCGTCGAAATCCTTACCGAACGCGATCAGGCCATGATTACGCAGGATCACGGCGAGGCCGCGGTGATCGAGGACCTCCAACACGCTCTCACCGAAGTCTGGCGTGCCGGTTAGGCCGTAACGGGTGACCGGCACGCCGGAGCCGAGGACCAGCGTGATTTCCGTCAGGATGGGCGGCAGCGCATCCCGGATCGTGCTGACCACGGTTGAGAAGTGGGAGTGGGTGTGCACGATGGCGCCGACATGGGGCCGGTGCCGATAGACCATCGTGTGGAGCGGCGTTTCGCTGCTGGGCTTACGGCGACCCTCCCGGACATTCCCCTGGTCGTCGAGGACAACCACGTCTTCGGCGGTTACTGCTGCATAGGGCATCCCGCTGGGAGAGATCGCGATCAACCCGGATTCCAGGTCGCGGATGCTCATGTTGCCGGCGGTCCCATGCACGATGCCTAGCTCCAGAGCATTCATCCCGACCCGGACAACCTGCTCCCGCAGTTCCACCAGCAACACGCAATTCCTCCTTCCGGATGAGCGCTCGCTCCTGTCCACACCGACGGGCCATGCTCATTTCCGTGGCGACCGCCTCAAGGCGCGTGCAATCGCACCCTGGTGCGACCCCTTCCATCAACATCGAAGAGGAATTGTCCTGTCTCGGAGGTCCCGCCGTCCTGGGGAGCCCGCTTCTGATGACCGCTCCTTGTCGCAAGAGGACGCTGGCAACGACCACGTGACGGTTGATGGAAGAGCGGCGACTACGCCGGCTGCAGCGGGCGCGGGGCGTACCGCTCAACGTAGGCTCGGTACGCCGCGATCTCCCGAGCGACACGACCGGCATCCCAGCCCAGGTGCCGCTCCGCGACTCGCGCCGCAGCCGCATCGTCGCCGAGGCCGACCGTTGGCCCCATGCCAACCATCGTTCGTCGCAGGAGGGTATCGGCGAGGGTTTCGGCCATCTCGTCGCGGAACGCCAGCACCACCTCGGCGCCAATGGCTCCAGTCTCCCTGCTGAACGGCTCGCGGAGGTCGGTCTCGGCTTGTGCAAGCGCCAGCACCGCCGCCGCCCGCGTCCCATAGACCCGCAGCAGGTGATCGACGGTTCGCGCGGACAGTCCAGCCTCCCCAGCGAACCGCGTTCGGAAGGCTTGGAAGTCTTCTCCATCCAGGCAGGCACCCGGAAGAGGGACCTGCGCGGTGGTGCATGGCGGGACAGGCCGGTCGAGCTTGCGAAACACGGTGTCAACGGCCTGCTCGGCTAGGTTGCGATAGGTGGTCAGCTTGCCACCCACGATCGAAAGAAGACCCTCCACCTGCTCCCGACCTCTCGCATGGTCGTGGACGATATGGCGGCGGGTGATACTACCCTCCCGGCCATCCTCCTGGTAGGGCAAGGGGCGGACGCCTGAGTAGGTGAACCGGACCGAGTCGCGGGTGAGACCGGCACCCGGCAGCACCCGATTGGTCTCCGCGATGAGGTACGCAATCTCCGCTTCGTCGGCCTCCACTCGGTCCAGGTCCCCGGTGTACCGGGAATCGGTGGTGCCAATGAGGACTTGGCCGTTCCACGGGATGATGAAAAAGGGGCGGCCATCCTCCCGGGCCTCGACGTAGAGGGCATCCCGCGGCACATCCGGGAACGGGTCAACCACGATATGGCTGCCCTTGGTGCCCCCGATCATACGCCTGGCTTTGCCATTCAGATCCGACAACACCTCGTCCACCCAGGGACCCGCGACGTTGAGCGTGACTGGTGCATGCGCCTCATAGGCTCTACCGTCTAGCACGTCCGCAAATGCGACGCCCCCAACCTTGGCGCTGTCGCTTCCAGGCTCCGCCTCGAAGAGAAGGCGGTCGACCCGCGCGTAGGTCAGGACCGTCGCGTCGTGCTCACGGGCGGCGAGGGCGTTCTCAACCGCGAGGCGCTCCGCGTACTCCACTTGCGCATCGTAGTAGACGGCCGCTCCTTGCAATCCCGCCGGATCCAGGCCCGGAGCCCGCTTGAGGGTCTCCTCCCGCGAGAGCATCCGGTGACGGTCCAGCGACTTGTCGTAGGAGAGAACGTCGCACAGCACCATGCCGGCGCGGATCAGCCAGGGACCCCGCTTGTCACCCTTGTAGATCGGGATCAGCAGCGGCAGCGGCTCGACGAGATGCGGGGCGATGCGCAGGAGACGCTCCCGCTCCCGCAAGGACTCACGAACCAAGCCCACCTCACGGTGCTCCAGGT
>JALYMD010000753.1 GCA_030773875.1 Chloroflexota bacterium
GCGGCTCGACCGGGCGTTTTACGCCCAGCCGACAGTCAACGTCGCACGCGCGTTGCTGGGCTGTGTGCTCGTCACCAATAAGGGCGGGGGGGAGACCCGGGGCCGGATCGTGGAGACGGAGGCGTACCTCGGCCCCGACGATCCGGCCTCCCACGCCGCCACCCGGCGCACCGGGGGCGCGAGGGCGATGTGGGATTCGCCTGGGATCGCCTACGTTTATCGCTCCTACGGCATCCATGCGATGTTCAACGTGGTCTGCGAGCAGGAGGGCGTGCCGGGCGCCGTCTTGATCCGCGCCGTGGAGCCGACCAAGGGACTCGACCTGATGCGAGAACGCCGCGGCCAGGTGCCCGACCGCCTGCTCTGCGCGGGACCAGGCCGGCTGTGCACGGCGATGGGGATTACGCTGGAGGACCACGGCCAGGATCTGACCGCCAGCACGAGCATGTGGATTGAGCAGGGCGTCCAGGTCGCCGGTGTGGTGGCAAGCGGACGGATTGGCATCAGCCGGGGAACGGAGGCGCCCTGGCGGTTCTTTGAGGGCGGGAGCCGGTATGTGTCGGCGCATCGGCGGGGCGCGCCGGTCGAGTGACATCGGGCCTGTGCTAGCATGACCGGAGGCCTCGCGGTGTCCCCTTCACTGCTTCTGACGTGTTCCTGAACGAGGTTGCTCCGATGCCGATCCGGCTCCTGACGACTGAGACGATCGGCAAGATCGCCGCCGGCGAGGTGGTGGAGCGGCCGGCGTCGGTCGTGAAGGAGCTGCTGGAGAACGCGCTCGACGCGGGGGCCCGCCGAATCTCCGTCGAGATTCGGAACGGTGGCACCGACCTGATCGAGGTGGTGGACGACGGCCACGGGATGGGGCCGGAGGACCTCGCGGCGGCGATCCAGCGGCACGCGACCTCCAAACTCACCGCGTTCGAGGATCTGGACACGCTGCAGACGCTCGGTTTCCGGGGCGAGGCGCTGCCGAGCATCGCAGCGGTGGCGTCGCTCGCCATCGCGTCGCGGATGGCCGAGGCACCGGTCGGATCGGCAATCCGGGTCGAGTTCGGCGCCGTCCGTCCCGTGGAACCGGCGGCCGCTCCAGTGGGGACCCGGGTCTCGGTGCGGGACCTGTTCGCGAACGTGCCGGCCCGGCGCAAGTTTCTCCGCCAAGCCTCGACGGAGACGGGGTACGCGACACGCGTCGTGTGTTCTTATGCGGCTGCCTACGCGGCCGTGGCGGTCACGCTTTCCGTGGATGGCCGCCGCGTGTTCGGGACCGACGGGGCAGGGGACGTGGTGGCGGCGGCGACGGGCGTCTACGGGCCGGAGGTGGGCCAAGCTGCGCTGCGACTGGGGCCGCTCGACGAGGCGGCGGCGGTGCCCGGGGTGACGGTGTCGGGCTGGGCCGGGGCGCCGGCGGTGACGCGGTCGCACCGGAATGGCCTGGTCTTTTTCGTCAACGGACGCTGGATCCAAAGCCGGGCGCTCTCGTTTGCGCTGGAGGAGGCTTACCACAGCCTGCTGATGGTGGGCCGCCACCCGGTGGCCGTGGTGCATCTGGCGCTGGACCCGTCCGCCGTCGACGTCAACGTCCACCCCACCAAGGCTGAGGTCAAGTTTGTGGACGAGCGGGCCGTGTGCCGAGCGGTCCAGCGCGCGGCCCACGCTGCCTTGCTCGGCGCGCCACAGGACACGCTGCCGCGGGTTCAGTTTGTGGCTTCCTCCTGGCAGACGGAGCAGCGGCCGATGGAGCTACCCCGCCCTCGCTGGGAAGCGGACCGGGATGGGGATCGAGAGACGGCCAGCGCCGGCCACCGGGCTCCAGAGGAGGCGAAGCACGCCTCCGGCGTGCCGATCCTGCGCGTGCTGGGCCAGGTGGGCAGCACCTACATCATCGCCGAGGGGCCGCAGGGGATGTACCTGATCGACCAGCACGCCGCCCACGAGCGGGTGCTATACGAGAAGATCCTTTCCCAATTGAGCGGGCAAATGGCGGACAGGCAGCCGCTCCTGGACCCACTGATCGTGGACCTCTCCCCGGAGGAACTGGCGATCTACGAGCGTTCGGCGGCCGAGTTGGCGCAGGTCGGGTTCGAGGTCGAGCACTTCGGCGAGGGGGCGGTCGCGGTGCGGGCGGTGCCCGCCCTGATGCGGAACGTCGATATTGCCGAGCGGCTGCGGTTGATCCTTGGGGAACTGGCTGAGGGCGGGGCCGGAAACTCCTGGCTCGACTCTGTGGCCATCAGCACCGCCTGCCATACCTCCATCCGCGCCGGGCAGACGCTTTCCTTGCCGGAGATGCGGGAGTTGGTGGCGGAACTGGAGCGCTCCTCCCAGCCGCGCGCCTGCGGCCACGGGCGCCCGACGATGCTGCACATGGCGCAGGCGGATCTGGAGCGCCAGTTCTCCCGCCGCTGACGAGCGTGGTTCATCCTCCAAGCGATGAAGCGCGGGCGGCCTAAACCCGTGCCAGCGACCGTCCGTTCAACACATTCAGGGTGCTGGTGACGCAGGCGCTGCCGCGCCGACCGAGTCCGGCTCGCCGGTGGCCGGGGCGTCGTCGTTGAGGCGGGCGAGCAGCCCGTCGAGTTCTTCGTCGTCGAGCTTGCGGAACAGCGGCTCCGGCGGGGGCAGCGTGCGGCCCGCCGGCAGCGCTCGCGGTTCCCAGGGCAGCGACGCCACGTCGCCGGTGTCGCCCAAGTAGCCGTGCAGCCGCTGGGCGGAAAACGGGAGGAACGGGGCCGTGAGGACCCGTAGATTGCTCACCACCTGCAGTGCCACCCAAAGTCCCGCCTGAGCCCGGTCTGGGTCGGTCTTGAGCGTCTTCCAAGGCTCCATCTCGTCCAGGTAACGGTTCAGGGCGCGCGCGAGATCGAGGACCTGGCCGAGTCCATCCCGTAGCTTGACCGCTTCCAATCGGTCAGCCGCGGCAAGGAAGCAGGTGCCGATCTGATCCAGCATCGCTTGGTCCCGCGCTTCCAGCGGGCCAGGCTCCGGCACGACCCCGTCCAGGCGACTCTGGAGGAAGCGGAGGAGCCGGTGGACGGCGTTGCCGTAAGTGGCGACAAGCTCGTCGTTGTTGCGGCGCTGGAACTCGTCCCAAGAGAAGTCGGTGTCGCGTGTTTCGGGAGCGTTGATGGTGAGAAAGAACCGGAGGGCGTCCGGGTCGAAGAGCTCGAGAAACTCGTGCAGCCAGGGCAGCCGCTCGGTGGTATGGGATCGGCTGGACGAGAGCTTCTGGCCGCGAAGGGTGACGAACTCGTTGGCGGGGACGTCGTACGGCAGGGTCAGGCCGCCGTAGCCCATGAGCATGGCGGGCCAGATGATGGCGTGGAACGGGATGTTGTCCTTGCCGACGAAGTAGTACGCCCGGGCCGGCGCGGCTCCCCTAGGGTCAAGCTCCCACCAGCGCTTCCAGGCGTCAGGCGTTCCCTGCAGATCCGCCCATTCGATGGCTGCCGAGAGGTAGCCAATCACGGCGTCGAACCAGACGTAGATCCGCTTGTCCTCATAGCCTTGCACCGGGATGGGAACACCCCAGTCGATGTCGCGGGTGATCGCTCGGGGCTTCAACCCTTCCCGGATCCAGTTCTCGGTGAAAGCGGCGACGTTGGGGCGCCAGTGCTCCTTGCTGGCCTCGATCCAGGCCAGCAGGGAATCGGTGAACTTCGGCAGATCCAGGAAGAAGTGGGTTGTTTCGCGCGTCACCGGGGTCGCACCGGAGAGCTTCGATCGCGGGTTGATCAAGTCCACCGGGTCAAGGGTGCGGCCGCAGTTGTCGCACTGGTCGCCGCGGGCATCCGGGTAGCCGCAGTGAGGACAGGTTCCCTCGATGTATCGGTCCGGCAGGAACCGCTTCGCTTCCGGGTCGTAGGCCGCCTCGGTCGTCTCCTCGAAGAGGTATCCCTGCTCGCGGAGGCGGAGAAAGACGTCCTGGGTGACCCGGTAATGGTTCGGCGTGCCGGTCTCGGTGTAGAGGTCGAAGGAGCATCCCAGGGCCTCGTACGAGGCGGCAATGATCCGGTGGTTCTCCTCGGCGACTTGGCGGGGTGAAACGCCGCGCCGGTCTGCCACCACCGTGATCGGGGTGCCATGCTCGTCCGATCCCGAGACCATCAGGACATCACTGCCGGCCATGCGATGGTACCGGGCAAAGATGTCCGACGCGAGATTGGGAACCGCGTGGCCCACGTGTCGAGGGCCGCTGGCATAGGGCCAGGCGACGCCAATAAAGATGCGGCGTCGTGCCAACTGTTGGGTGTCAGATTCGCTCATCGGTAGTATCCCCGCCAGTCATTGATGCGGACGCGGAGCACGTCCGTCAGGTTGTGCCAGGTGTCTCGCGCAGGATGGACTTTACTCCTCTCGCCGTAGGTCCAGACGACCGGCACGGCACAGATTCGGTAGCCGAGCCGCCGTGCCACGACCAGCATCTCCACATCGAAAGCCGTCACGCGGGGACCTGAGATCGTCTCGCTGGGGTCGGCGTAGAGACGGCTCCGCTTCAGAACCTGCGTCACAACCTCACCGCGAAAGAGTTTGAAGCCGCACTGGGTGTCCTGGATGCCGGGCAACACCAGCATCCGGACTAGCCAGTTGAAGGCCCGACCCATCACGTGCCGGTAGTGGGGCTCGCCCACCCGCCGGGCGCCGGCGCCTTCCCGGGAGCCGATGGCGACATCGCAGCCTCCGTTGATCGCTCGGCGGAGATCGTCGAGAAACCTGAGCGGCGTTGCCAGGTCCGCGTCCGAGAAGGCGATCAAATCACCCCGGGCCGCTTGCATTCCGGCGCGGAGAGCCGCGGCCTTGCCCCGGTGGGGGATCGTTAGCACCTGGAGCCAGGGCTGCCCAGCGGCGAAGCGACCAGCGACATCAGCCGTTCGATCGGTGCTGCCGTCGTCGACGAGGATGACTTCCATCGCCGAGCCACGGGCCGCGACGAAGGAGGTTACGGCGGCCAGGGTCTCGGCGAGACGGTGCTCCTCGTTGAACGCCGGGATGACCAGGGAGAGTTGCGGTTCGTTCTCCTCGGTGGGCGACCCGTGACTCGAACCGTCCACCTCGCGGCCAACCCCCGAACGCGTTTCCTCGCTACCTCCAAGCGGCGGATTGTAGCACGGTGCGGCGGCTCTTCCCTGTACGGACGCTTCCACACCCTTCTGCAGGCGAGGGCAGCCAGGAACTCTGAAGGGGGGAGACTCGTCTCATACAGCCCAGCCTTAGACGGTCGTTCAAGGAGAGCGGCCGCCGGAGCTTCGAGACGAGGAGTACTCGCTAGGCTGGATTAGGCCGGCGATGGGCCGCGCCAAGGCTTCGTGGTGCACGAACCTGGCCGAGTGAGGGCGGAGGAGGGCTGATCTACCCCTTGATCCCGCCGGCTGTCAGACCTTGGACGATGTGGCGCTGCACAAAGAGCACTAGTGGAATGTCACGCGTGATTTGCGGAGTTGGGGCTGGCGCGATAGCGTGGGCGCGGATAGGACGCACCCTGTGGAACGGAGGC
>JALYMD010000754.1 GCA_030773875.1 Chloroflexota bacterium
CTTGTGGGTTAGCCCCTGCCTAGACCCAGATTCCCGAGCCGCGGCCAGAATCGGGGAGTTGCCGCGGCGTAGCCCTCATACTCCGGGAAGGCTCCTCGAAGCACGCGCTCCTCGTTCAGGGCGCGCATAATCTCCCCCGCGATGCCCAGACCAGCCAGGATAAGCGCCGCTGGACCAATGCGAGGCAGGGCGATGAGCACATAGACGCCGATATAGACCGCGTAGAGCGGATGTCGCACCAGAGCGTATGGCCCGTGACGCACTAGGTGCCGTGCTTCCGGGAAGATGCTGAAGTTTCGCCGCAGGGTGAGGAGTGCCCAGACAGCAAAGGCATAGATTGCAATCAAGCCGATGGTGGTCGTTGCGAGCAGCCAGTCGGGACGCCAAGTCAAGGGCAGCACGCCTAAAGGAGCGACCATCCAGGTCCCGAGGAACGCGATCAGTCTTGGACGGACTCCAGCGCCGCGGACCTTCGCCGGTCCTCGAAGAAGAAAGAGCGTCGCGTTGACCGCGTAGACGGCGACGATAATCCCATGATGGATGGTGGCAAGCAGATCACCATCTCGGACATCGGCAAAGACGCGGCTCAGTTGACTCGCACCAAGGATTGCCCAGACCAGAAACAGCGCGACATCCCCAACGCGATAGGCGGGGAGTGGTCGCACGAGGAGTCGTCGTCTCGGGTTCGCCTTCACAGAGAGATCCACCAGTCCACCCCCTCTTGCACGCCAGTCTTCCAGTCTGGATTGGCTCGCCTCACGCTTGCTCGTCCCAGAAGCGCTCCTGGTCGAACAGCGTGGCAAACCCGCCTGTGCGACGCTCAGGAAGGTCACGAATTCACTTTAGAGGAGCATTCAGGAGCGCTGCCTGAGCGGAAGTCCGCTTGTCCGGTAGGGGAATCCCCCTATCCTGGCGGCACGTCCTGAGTGCATCATTGAGACAGAACTGCGCTGAGCGACTGCCGACGAACGCTGGCTCATTAGGAGGGAACTCAATGCATCGACTCACACGCGCCTTTACCGGAACCACATTCTGGATCGTACTTTCTGCGCTCCTTCTTGGCTTTTTCATTGGCCAAGTCCGGCTCGGTGGCCCGGCGAGCGCCCAAGTTGAGACACCGAGTTCCAGCGACGCGACGGCTACCCGCGAGGCAGAACTGGAGGAGTTGGAGCGGCTGCGGGCACAGGTTGCCGGAAGCCCGGTCGCGGTGGTCTGCACGCCAGCGGCAACTGCCACCGCCACCCCCACACCCGCTCCGACCGCCTCCCCCACGCCCGTTCCCCCGGTGGCTGCCGGCGAGCCCGTTCCCTATGCGGAGGATTGGACCGTTACCGTCACAGGGCTCAGTCTGCAGCCAACGATTCGTACCCAAACGGCAACCGGCGTCTTCGCTGCGGTAGATCTCATGATCCTCAACGAGGGCACGGCACAGCGTCCTATTCCGCTCAATGAGTTCGTCCTTGTCGACAACGAGGGACGAACCTTTACCCCTTCGGTCGCAGCTACCGTTGATGCTTCGCTTGCAGGGGGCGTGAGTGGCTGGAACGCCCCGGTGGCGCCGGGTATTGCGACCGATGCCGTGGTCGTCTTCGATGTCGCCCCGGATGCTGAAGGCCCCTTCATTCTCCAGAGCACCGAGGATCCGACCTTCCGGGTCGAGGTTTCTCAGGAGCGGAGTGGCTAGCCAGCATCTCCTCTCCTCGCCGGGCGCTGGTGCGGTCATTCAAGACCGGTACCGGCGTCCGGCCCCCTCGTGCGCGGGCGCGCCAGTGCAATCCTCGAACGGTGTGCTGGGATGCCCAGTGAGGGAACCGTCGTTGGCGGGCTGGGGAATCAAGCGCCGAAGCGAGGCGGGCCGGGACGCGAGCCCTCGGCGGGTTTGATGAGGCCCTTGGCGAGGGCGGTGCGGACGGCGGCGGCGCTGTTGGGGGCGTCCAGTTTGTCCAGGATCCGGGCCCGGTGGTTCTCCACCGTCTTGGGGCTCAGCTTCAGGGAGATGGCGATCTCCTTGCTGGTCGCGCCGGTGGCCAGCAGCTGCAAGATCTCCCGCTCCCGTCCGCTCAGCTCCTCTGCCGGCGGCGGGGCGGGCGGGCGGGTTGCCCGGGCGATCACCGCGCGCATCACCGCCGGGTGCAGCACCCGCTCCCCGGCCGCAACCGCGAGCACCCCCTCCCGCAGTTCCCGGGGGGCAGACTGTTTGAGGAGGTAGCCATCGGCGCCGGCCTCCAGCGCGCCCAGCACCCACTCTTCGTCGTCGTGGGTGGAGACAACCAGGATCCGGATCCCCGGCTGCTCCTCCTTGATCGCCTTGGTCGCCTCGAGCCCGGTGATGTCCGGCAGGTTGATGTCCATCACGGCCACGTCCGGTGCCAGTTGCCCGGCGGCCCGGATCGCCTCCCGCCCCGTGCCGACCTCAGCGATGACGAGCAGCTGCTCGTCCTCCTCCAACGCCTGGCGCAGGCCGCCCCGCACGATCGGGTGGTCGTCAACAAGCATGACCCGGATGACGGAGTCGACCGGCTCGCTCGGCGGCGTATCGTCTGCAGCGGTCATGCGGCCCCTCGCGCTGGCAAGCGGGCGCGAATGTGCGTGCCGCCCCCCTCCGCCGTGCCCACCTCCAGCACCCCGCCGACCATCTCCGCTCGCTCCCGCATCCCCTGCAGCCCGTGGTGGTCCCGACCGGCGCCCGTTGCGTCCCGCGTCGTCGGGCTCAGCCCCACCCCATCGTCCGCGATTTCGAGGATGATCCATTCATCAAGGAAATGGAGGTCGATCGAGATGCGCGACGCGCGGGCGTGCTTGAGCGCGTTGGTTGTCGCTTCCTGAGCGATGCGGAAGGCCGACAGCTCGGTCTCATCCGTGAGTCGCCGCACATCCCCATGGATCGTGACGATGGCATCGATGCCGCTGGCGTCGCGGATGCGGCGCCCCAGGCTGCGCATCGCCGGCGCCAGACCGAGGTCGGTCAGCAGGCGGGGTCGTAGCTGGAAGGCGAGATCGTGGAGGTGGTCGGCGCACTCGGTGAGGACGCTCCGCACGCTGGCAAGCGTATCTGTCACCTCGCCCGAGCCGATCATGCGCTGCGCCGTCATGTCCAGGCGGAGGATGGCCGCGGTGAGCGCGTGACCCGCGTCGTCGTGCAACTCGCGAGCGAGGCGCTGCCGCTCCTCCTCTTGAACGCGGACCGCTCGTGAGCGTAACCGCCGGAGCTCATTCCGCAGGCGGAGCACC
This sequence comes from Chloroflexota bacterium, assembly GCA_030773875.1. The sequence continues at coordinate 3,232 of JALYMD010000754.1, forward strand.
TCGCGATGGGTGTGCGCGTCAAAGGTCGACGCGTAGAACGCCGATAACTCCCCAAGGAGGTCCAGATCGCTGGCGTCGAACGGCCGCCCGTCCACGCGATCGGTCGCATTCAAGACGCCGGTCGTGCCATCCGGCAATGGGATCGGATAGGAGATGAAGGCGTCGGCCTCGTAGACGCCGACGGGGCGCGGCAACCCGGTCCGATCGTCCCGCCGGTTGACAAGCACCGGCACGTTGGAGAGCGCCACCCGGCCGGCCACCCCGCCGCCGACGGCGACCCGAGCGACCCCGATCAACTCCGGGGGCAGCCCGACCGACTCCACGACGACCAGTTCACCCTGCTCGTCGGCGAGCATGACCGAGCAGCGGCGACAGCCGAGGACGCGGGCCGCCAGGGCGCAAAACCCGGGTGCCGAAACCTGTCCATTTTTCGGCGCAAGCGCCGGCGACCCCTTGCTCCGCTTCGGCGGCTGGGGTGGCCGGTTCGCTCGCATGAGGTTGGTTCCCTTCCCCATCCTGTTCCGCGATTCGCCCCTACCGGCCGCCCTGCCCAACCCGTCCGGTCACACAGCACAAACACCGGTGTCTATTCACACCCAGCGTTGCCGGCGCATCGCTGACGCACCTATGTTGATGCTCCCTTCGATAGTAGAGAATTGCGGGTAAGTATGTCAACAGAAAAAGGCCGCGAACGGCGTTCGCTTTGGGGGGATTCCCCTAGCCGGAGGGTGGAAAAGCGCCCATGACGCGCGGTGAGCCGCTCGCCTAGGATGGGCGGTATCACGACGCCAACCGGAGGCGGCCACGGCCTGTCGTCCGCCCCGAGGTTGTCGCGGCTGTCGGCTCTGTCCCAAGGAGCAATGTTTGATGCCCGGAACCACCCGTCTCGTCTCTAACCGAGCCGCCGCCCGCATCGCTCGCGCTGTCGCCCTGCTGGGGCTCCTCGCGCTGCTTGTCAGTGCCGTCGGCCGCGCCGGCGTTGCGGCCGAGCAGCCGAAAATCATCACGATCGGTGAGAGCAACAGTCCCGAAGAGCGGCAGCAGCTCCTCGACTACTTCAAGGCGACGGAGGACGAGGAGAAGAAGGCCGCCACCATCACCGTGGCAGATACGGCCAAGGCGATGGACGGCATCTTCGACATGACCGGCTATACCACCGCCTTCTCCTCCACCGCCCTGACCTGCCGCGATCTCGGCCAGGGGCTCGATGTCACCACCCGCAACATCACCGTGGTCACTCCCGGTCTCTACGCCATGGCTCTGGTCACCGCCGGCATCGGCGATGGCACCTTGGTGGTTGCCGCTCCAGATGGCCGCCCCGGCGTCGAAGGCATGACGGCTCTGACCGGCGTCTTCAAGACCTGGGCGGCGGCCCCCTGCGAGAGCGGTGACACCAGCAAGGCCCGTCAGAGGCTGGCGTTGGAGGAGCTGACCCTGACAGTGCAGATTGGCAAGGCGTTCCAGGCCGCCGGCATGGCCAATGGCGTTCAACTCGCCACGGATGTCGTGCTCCAGACCCAGCAGACCATCGTCACCGACGGTCTCAAGGACAAGAAGGCCATCGATAAGGCGGTCGCCGACCAGGAGAAGGCGGAGCGGGTCACGATCCCGGCCGACCAGCGCGCCGATCTCGTCGACCTGATGACTCGCCTGGCGGAGCAGGACATCGACTGGAGCACCTTCGCCAAGGGCTGGGAGATTGAGCAGAACGCTGACAACACCCGGATCACGATGACCGGCGATGGCATCGCGATCCGCAATGCCCAGGCGACCGCGACCGCCGAGGCCGGCGCGATGCTGACGGCAACCGCCGAGGCAGCCAACGCTCAGGCAACCGCCGATGCGGCCGCGGCCCTCACCGCGACCGCCGAGGCCGAGCCGACCGCCACTGCCACCCCCGAGCCATCCGCGACTCCGCAGCCGACCGCCACCCCCGAGCCAACCCCCACCCCGGAGCCCTACGCGGTGACCGGCAAGGTGGTCGAGCGCGGCGACGGCTCGCTGGTCGTCGCGCCCGAAGGTGAGGAGACCGAATCGTCCTACGCGGTGGATGGCAAGGCCTCCATCACTCGCGGCGGCAAGCCCGCCGACCTGGCTAAGCTCGATCGCGGCGACACCGTGCAGATGACCGTCAATGGCAGCACCGACGCCGT
>JALYMD010000755.1 GCA_030773875.1 Chloroflexota bacterium
CGGGACGGCCGACTAGGCGCCCAGCCAGCGGTGGGGCAGAGTCATCAACTCGCCCCACCGCCGGCATCCGGCTCCCTCACCGGCACCGGACGGAGCCCGGCCCACCGCACCGACAACCTTGGCCTCGGACGCAGACGAACCAGCAAGCGTGGAAGACGGCCGGAACCAGGATCTGATACCCACGGTGATTCAGCCGATCGCCTGCGTCGCCGTCCTGCTGCCGATGTTCCGATCGGGCTGGTGGCCGATGCAGCGGCCAGACCCTGACTCTAGCGCACAATCCTGCGACTCTACGGTGTTTCGGTAGAGACCGGCGACGGTGCGGCCTCGCCACATCGCGTCCACGACGAGGAGCAACCACGTGCTTGACCTGACGAACGATAGGCACGCGCACCGGGACCGGCGGCTCCGGTCCGAGCAGATCATCTGGCTCGGGTCAACCCGGCCGGACGGCCGGCCACACACCGTGCCAGTCTGGTTCGACTGGGATGGCCGGACGATGATGATCTTCAGCCAGCCGGGCAATCAGAAGGTGAAGAACCTGCGTCATGACCCACGGGTGACGCTTCACCTTGAAGCGACCCCAGACGGGTCGGATATCGTGATCCTGGAAGGCACCGCGGAACTGCTGTCAGAGCCGGCCGCGGAGGTGGTATCGACGGCCTATCTCGAGAAGTACGCAACCGGGATCCCTAACATCGGCCACACCCCGGAGTCCATGATCGCGACCTATTCGCAGGCTATCCGGGTCATCCCGACGCGTATCATCGGCTGGGATTAGCTTCGGCAGTCACCGCCGGTCTGATTCCATCTCCCCCCAAGTGGTTGTCCCTTCCCCGGACCTCGGCGCGCTTCGGATCAATCCCCGGACCGCAACTGAGACGCCCTTCAGAGGCGAACCACGGGCGGGTCATCTCAAAGGATCAGGCGCTCGCCCGGAGCCCGTGCCACTCCCCGCATCCACAGGCGGTAGCAGGAGTCGCACGGACTGTGCATGGCACAGCATGGGGCCATCGGGATGCCTCTATGGGCGGTTGGCCGGGACTATCAACTGAAGGGTGGCGGCACTGAAGCGGGGCTTGGTTACAGCCCTTCCCGCTCGATCACCTCCCGGGCAATGCGCTCGGCGGTGACCTTGTCGTCCGGAGCGAGAACACCATCGATGACGAGGTCGCGGAGATGCTCCTTGACGTGCTTGATCCAGATGCCGGGGGGGCGGCCAAACAGGCTCATCAACTCGTCGCCATCCAGCGGACTCTTCAACTCCGCGAGCGCTTGCTCGGCTTCCAGCCGGTCGACGTGCGCGCGAAGCGCGGCAACGCGGGTGGCGGCGGCGCGCTGCTTCTGCTCCCGGGCGGAGGTGACATCGGCGGCGGCGAGGTCGAGAAGGTCGGGCAGGACATCGTCTGCTTCAAGGGCGAGCCGGCGGACAGCGCTGTCGGTCCAGTCCGCCTCGTAGGCAGCGGGGCGGCCGTGCAACTCCACCAACTTGCGCACCGCCGCCTGGGTCGCTTTGTCCGCCTTGAGACCTGCAAGGAGGCGGCCGGCGAGCTTGGCGCCGGCTAGTTCGTGGCCGAAGAAGTGGACCTCCCCGGAAGGGTCAATGGCGCGGGTCTGCGGCTTGGCAGCGTCGTGCAGAAGGGCCGCCCAGCGCACGACCGGACGGGGCGGCGCCTGGTCCACGACGCGCTTGGTGTGGGCCCAGAGGTCCTTCTCCCGGCCCCAACCGTGCCGCTCTGGGCCATCGGTCGCAGAAGCGAGGGGAGCAAGCTCCGGCAGGGCGTGACGGAGCAGGCCAGTGGCCCGGAGGGCTTCGAGGCCGTGGGATGCATATTGACCAGTCAGGAGCTTCGTCATCTCGGCAAGGATTCGCTCCCGGCTGATCCGACCCAGGCTGGGAGCTTGACGGTCCATCGCCATCGCCGTGTCGGGGTCAATCCGGAACCCGAGCTGGGCGACGAACCGAGCCGCCCGCAGCAAGCGCAGGGGATCCTCCTCGAAGCGCTCGTCCGGGTCCCCGACCGCGCGCAGCACCCCGAGGTCCAGGTCGGCCTGGCCCTCGTAGGGATCAACGAGGTCGCCGGAGGTGGCGTCAGCGGCGATGGCGTTCGCGGTGAAGTCGCGACGGGCGAGGTCGTCTTTCAGGGTGCCGCCAAGTTGCACGGCGGGCCGCCGAGTGTCGTCCGGGTAGTGCTCGCGGCGGTAGGTGGTGATCTCGACCTGAATCGGGTTCGCGGAGGCATCAGGCGCGAAGACAAACCCGACCGTGCCAAACTGCTCGCCGATGTCGTAGACAGATGCCGCCCCAGCCTGGATGCCTAACTCCCTGGTTTGGACTGGGGCCGCCGAGGTCGCGAAGTCGAGATCAGCCGGCAGCGGACGAGCGAGAAGCACGTCCCGGATGATGCCCCCGACGAGGTACAGCTCCGCCCCGCCGGCCGCGAATGCATTGGCGAGGCGCGCCACGACCTCTGCGTGGCTCGCAGGCAACGTGTCCAAGATTGAGACTGGTGCCATCGGGTGCCGGTCCATCTTCGCTCGTTGGAGTGATCGGTCGCGCGGCCGGTGAACGTCTCCCTTCGCCTGCCACCCAGGGTGTACAGGACAGGGATGAGGACTGGCCAGCCGCAAAGCTGCTCCTGCTGAGGGCGGAGGCCTGGCTCCTCCCAAACTCGGCCGGATGCTCCCCAAACGGCCAGTCTACTCCACGAGTACCTGGGCTCTCATCCGCAACCGGATCCAGCGGAACGGGTTTGACCTGGGGGTACGGCATCCATAGTGCGATGGTTCGGCAGGGCACCGACGTGCTCAAACTGGCGGCGCGCGCCGCACTGGGTCGTGTCCGGAGATGTATCACCATGCCGGAATCCCTCTCCTCGTTGATCAACAGGGTGCACTTGATGATCCGCAGCGTCGCGCCTCGTGCGGCCCGGCCGACGGTCGTGCTGTTGGCGCTCGCCTGGGCCATGGTGCCGTGGTCGGCCGGAGCGCACGAACGGTGGTTCACGCCGGAGGGCCCGTACTGGGCGCCGGAGTGGGGGCGGCTCTTCTCACTGCCGGTGCTGCTGGCGCTGCTTAGTGCAGGGGGCGCGGTGGCCCTGCTGGCGGCGGTGCAGCGGGTGACGGGCGATCCGCTCTGGCCCCGGCCGCCCTTTTTCCAGCGGATGGAGCCGGCCGCCGCCGCGATCCTGGGCGTGCAGACGGCGATCACAATGATCTTCATGGCAAGCCGGCTGAAGCTATTCGTGCCCAACATCGAGCTGTCGCGCAACGCCTTCGGGGTCCTGGTAGCCGGGCTGACGGTGGTGGCGTCGTTCTCGTTCATCACCGGCGTCTTGACTCGGATCGGGGCAGTGATGGTGGTGGGTTTGTTCCTGCTCGCCTTCGCGTTCGGGACCTGGTACGAGGTTCTGGAGCAGATCATCTTCGTCGGGATCGCGGTCTACTTGGTCGCGGTCGGGCGCGGAGTGGTGCGCTACGAGTCGGGGCAGGAGGAGGACCGGACGGCGCTCTCCGACCGCTTGCTGCCGTACGCGCTGCCGGC
>JALYMD010000756.1 GCA_030773875.1 Chloroflexota bacterium
GCCTTGAGGGACTGGCTACTCCTGGTTCAGCGGACGGAGGACGGCGTTGACGGCCTCCCCCTCCTGCATCTCCACCTGGCGCAGGTAGTACGTGTATTCGGCCTGGTGGTTTTCGGTGAATGCCCACTCACCGGACGGGCTCTGCACCGTGTCGATGCTCTCCAGGCCCGCGGCGATGTCCGGACCGGTCGTGCCTTCCTCGAGCGCCTGGTCAAGGGCGAGGCAGGAGTCGTAGGCCTGCGCCGAGTAGACGGTCGGCGGCTCGTCGTAGGCGGCCTCGTACGCCTCCACGAACTCCTGGTTCTCCGGCGTGTCCAGGAGCGGCGAGTACTGCAGCACGTTCTGGATGCCCTCCGCGTCCGCGCCGAGGGCCTCCAGGACCCCACCTTCGGTAACGAATCCCGCCGCGTAGAGCGGAACCTCCTCACGCAGACCGAACGCGTTGTACTGCCTGACGAAGTTCACCGCCTCCGAGCCGGCGTAGAACGCGTAGACCGCCGAAGCGCCGGACTGGCGGATCTGGGACAGGAACGGCTGGAAGTTCTCGGTCTGCCCGAACGGCGTGAAGACCTCGCCGGCCACGGTTCCACCGGCTTCCTCGAAGGTCTCCTTGAAGGCGGCCACGTGCTCCTCACCCGCCGCATAGTCGGGCGCGATGAGGAAGACGCTGCCGTCACCGACCTCCTCGGCCACGTGGGGGCCGATGGAGCCGGAGAGATTCTGGATCCGGTAGGCGGTGCGCCAGATGTAGTCCGAGACGCCCTCACCGGTGATGTCGTTCGCTCCGGCGTTGGCCACGACGAGCGGAATCTCCGCCTCGGTGAAGGCGTCCTGGACACCGAGGGCCACCGCGGAGCTCACCACGCCCACGACTGCGCTGACCTCGTCCTGGATCAGGCCCTGCGCCGCCGGGACACCGGTGTCCGGGCTCTCCCCTTCATCGGCGTTGACGACGTTGACCTCACGACCGCCCAACTGCCCGTCGCGCTGGTCGAGGCACAGCCGGAAACCCTGATCCATGTCCTCGCCGAGCGGCGCGTACACCCCCGACCGCGGGACCAGGAGGCCGATGTCGACCGACTCGGCGTCCTCGCCCCCTCCCCCACCCTCGCTGAGGCTCGAGCCACCGCACGCGGCGACCAGGGACAGTGCGGCAACGGATGCCGCCGCCCCCGCCGTGCGGGCAACGCCGCGCGTCATTTTACGGTTCGTCAACAGGGACCTCCAAGGCGCGAGACGATTACGCCCTGTGACTAGGGCCACAGGTTTAGAAGACTGTTTCCTAAATCCTCAGGGGTGTCAACCACCGTGCTGCAAGCGTTACGTGGCGGCCTGGGACGGCCCTCGCCAGCCCCACGGCCCGAAAGCCATCGGCAAGCTTTGAACACCTGCCGTCACATCGATAAGTTCCGCACACTCCCCGAAGCGTGCCTCGCCTGATCGAGCGGGGCCGTAAGCCAACTGGTCACAGGACGTGTTCTGGATCGGCCGCCTGCGGCGGGTGACGTCGCGCGAGGTGGTGAAAGTCCGGGCCGCTGAGTCGGGCCGCTGAGTCGGGCCGCTGAGTAACCGTGTGACCGTCGCGAGACGACGCCAACGGTCCTCCCGCAGAGACGCGGCACACGGTGGCCCTGGACCGGTCTGCCCTACTCGAGGGGCTGGAGGCACTGAAGGCCGCCGACGTCGCCACCGGACTCATTCGGGCGGCCACCACGAGCTATCACGCGTCGATCGGTGCCGAGCTCCACGGCGGTGATCCGGCGCCGCGCAGCATGTGGGGACGGAGACCACCGCCCAGCGCGACGGCTCTGGCACGAGCGCTGACCACGACGGCCGGGCATCCGGAGTTGCGGATGCCCGAAGCTGCGTGCTGGGTGGTTTTTCCCCTCGCTGCTGGAGCCCGGCGGCCGATTGATCAGGCGCTGTTTCGCCGTGGTGATGGGGCCCGTCTGCACCGCGTCTCCACGCGGAAGGCCGATCACCTTGTCGAAGTCTCCGGCGCCGACAACGGCATCAGGAGAGTCAGAGATCAGCCGGATCTGCGCCGACCTCGACGCTGGCGTCGACGGAGATCAAGCGCCGCACCGACGTTGTCGGCACCTTCCCCCGACCCTGAGGCCCTGCTCAACCCCCCTGGCGAGTCGAGGAGGTGCCGCAGCCGGCACATCGCGCCATAGTCCCCAACCCATGACGGACACGTGAGGACTGCATCCGACACTGACCGTGACATGACCGGAGCCCTCCGGTACCACGGGGGCATGCCGGCTCCAAAACCGACGTCGCCCGCCGTCGAGGGTCCCCCTATCACCGCGTGCGGCAGAGGTGTCAGTCGGGGCCCCACGTCGGCACCCGGCCTCGACCGGTTATCCGCTGAATGGGATACACAGAATCCCCCTTGGGGTAGCGTCGGCGCCCGACTACCCGCTTCCGGCCCCAGCCATCAGCGGCGCAGTCGGACGCTGTTATGCGACCCCCTCCGCGGTCCCCCGAAACTACCTGTAGGCAGAGAGGCCGGACGGTGCCACCAGACATGCCCAACAGACCATTCCTTCCGCCCGAGGATGCGCCCCTGTCCGGTGACGACGATCCCCAGGACCCGCCCGTGGAATTGTCCTGGGCAGGCCTCGCCCTGGTCGTGCTCGTCGTCCTTGTCTGCCTTTGGCAGGTCTTCCTCCTCAGCCGCGGAAGTTGACGCCACCCGGTGAACAACAATAGGACCATCGACTCCGCGCTCGAGAAAGGGTCGAAGCGCAGTTTATGTCAACGTAGTTCTTCAGCTTGGGGCCGACAAGGCGCTGCCCCGCGTTGATGTGAAAGGGTTTAGACGTGACTTCCGCGACACCGACAACTTGCTCGTCGACCTGCCCGCAGCGGTGACCTGCTCGCGGACCGGCTCCAGCCCGACCGGGTAGCGGGGGGTGGACAGCCCCGGGAGCATCCGCTCCATCGCCATCGCGCCGAGGATCTCGGTGCCGGCGAACAGCTCGTAGAAGGGGGCCGGCAGCTCCCCGGAGCCGTCGGCGGCGCGCACCCGTGGCCGCTCACCAGCACACGCCGGCCGCCCATGGTCACCGAGCCGCGCTCGTGCCCGTGCCACAC
>JALYMD010000757.1 GCA_030773875.1 Chloroflexota bacterium
GGTCAACTCGGTAGCCGGCGCCGTCTTCATGCCCTACCCGCTGCGCTACGCGATTTACCGCCTCTACGGGGTTCAAACGCAGACCGCCCGCATCCGTGCGCGCTGCTGGTTCAACGGGTCCAACGTCAGCATCGGCCGGGGGTCGTTCGTCAATTACGGCTGCTTCTTCGACGCCCGGGCGCGAATCGATATCGGCACCCGCTGCAGCATCGCGATGGAGGTCATGTTCTGCACGTCGTCGTACATCATCGGCGGTCCGGAGCACCGGGCCGAAACCGGCGTCGGATACCCGATCACGGTTGGCAACGGCTGCTGGATCGGGACGCGCGCCCTGATCCTGCCCGGTGTCACGATCGGCGACGGCTGCGTCATCGCTGCCGGGTCGGTCGTGACGAAGGACTGCGAGCCCCACGGCCTCTACGCGGGCGTCCCCAGCAAGCGCATCCGTAACCTGCCAACGGCGTCGCCCCATCTCTAGGCCGACCCTGCCGCGGCCTCGCGGAGGAGTCCGGCGAGTCTTGGCGCGGCGACCTGGAGGCTGTAGGCCCGCTCGACTTGGCCCCTGCCCGCCGCTCCCATCCGTCGACGCAGGTCCCGACTCGACCGCAGGGCACCGAGTGCCCTGATCCACTCCTCCGGAGTCGTCGCCTTGAATCCGTTCACCCCGGGCTCGATCAGGTCGTCGTTGACCCCAACTGGGGAGCCCACGACTGGGCGCCCGCAGGCCATGTACTGGATCAGCTTGAAGCCGCACTTGCCGCGCTCAAAGGGAGAGTCCGGCAGCGGCATGATCCCGACATCAATGCCCTGCAGGTCCGCAACCTCCGTCGCCGCAGACCATGCCCGGACCTCAACCGGCACCCGCCAGCCCAGGTCACCGGAGCCAATGGCCACCAACCGGGTCGTGCCGCCCGCGCAGAACGTTTCCAGCGGGCCACGGATCGTCTCCAGGTGCTGCCGGGCGGTCACGGGGGTGCCGATCCAGCCGATCGTGAAGGTCCCGTTATTCGTGGCCGGAACCGGCGGGTACCGCTCCAGATCGACGACGGTCGGCAGGATCGCCACCCGCCTCGCCCCAGCCGCCTCGGCTCGCGCCGCGAGGTAGCCATTGCCTGCGATCACCAGCGCCGCACCTCGCATCACCCGGTCGATCTTCCTCCCGAGCAGCGCCCGCACCGCCCATGAGGGGTGCTGGTCGTACCGGTGGAAGAGGGCATCGTCGTAGTCGACCACGTAGGGCGCCCCAGTCGCGAGGAGGTAGGCTTCAATCCCGCTCGGTAGCCAAGGAAGCGCCTCTTTCTCCAGCCAGACAAGGTCGAACCGCCTCGACCGGAGCAACTGTCCCAGCCGCCGCCCGTAGGCCGCGGCGACGCTCCCGCGCGACACCCCTTCGCCGATGTAGCGGGCGCGCAGGTACGCGTCACCCAGCAGGGGCACGGCTTGGACCTCAAACCCCTGCCCCTGCAGGTAGGGAAGGAACTGGTAGGAACGGTAACGGCTGCTCGCGCCCATCGGCTCGTAGCGCGTCAGCAGGAGGACCCTCGGTCCAACCGCCGCCCGATGCGAACACGACTCCCCACGCCCTCGCCCAGGGAGAGGGGGCAGGGGATGAGGATTGCACGTTCGGTGACCACCACAATGTTCAATCAGAGTTCGCATCATTCCGATCCGTCATCTTGCTGGACGAGCCGACGCGGAATAGCGCCCCAGAGCATCGCGTACCCCTGCAGCGTCTCCTTCGCGCTGCACGGTGAGCGCCGGGCCGCGGCCAGCCCAAGGCGACTCAGCGGCTCTAACAGAAGTGTCCCCAGCGCCAACCCGACGGCGGACGGCCGCCCAAAGTGCTTGAAGCCGTATCGTATGCGGCTCTGCAAGGAGTAACAGAGCCGCATTGCCTTCACCTGCTCCGAAGAGCCGCCACCGCGGTGCACCGCCCGTGCTTCGGCAAGGTAGTAAGACGACCACCCGGCGCGCGCTGCCCGGTAGGAGAAGTCCACCTCCTCAAAGTAGACGAAGAACCTTTCGTCGAACCTGCCCAGTTGCTCAAAGAGGGACCTCCGGATCAGGAAGAAGGCCCCGATCACCTGATCGACGCAACGGCTCTCCCCGTGGTCCCACTCCGTCATCGCATGATTGGGGAAGACCCCCGGAAGCCAGCGCGTCAGCCCCAGCATCTTGCCGACAAACATCCCGAGGGTCGGGAACCGGGCGCAACTGCGGTCGACCCGGCCGCTTTCGTCCACGAGTTGGATGCCGCAGATTCCGATTCGGGCGTTGGCCGGCTCCTCCATGAACCGGAGTGGCCTGGTGAGCGAATCAGGATAGAGTCGGACATCCGGATTGAGGAACAGCAGGTAATCTGCGTCACTCTCCCTGGCGCCCTGGTTGCAGGCGGCGGCGAAGCCCCGGTTCTTCCGGTTACAGATCAGCGTGAGCGGGAGCGGAAAATCCCCCAATCCTTCCGCCGACCCGTCCCGAGATCCGTTATCCACGACGACCACGCGGTTGAGCGCGAAGCTGTGCCGTGTTGCCGCGGCAATC
>JALYMD010000758.1 GCA_030773875.1 Chloroflexota bacterium
CCCCTGGGCCGCGCCTTCTGGTTAAGCTTGTGGCGAATCAACCTCCGGTTCGCCAACACGCCGCGCACCTTCGAGGGACTCGAGAACTATCGGACCATCCTCCAGGACGATCGGTTCCACAACGCACTCCGCGTGACCGGCACCATCGCTGCGGTTTCGCTGGCGGCAGAACTCGTGCTGGGCATGCTGGTGGCCCTGGCGATGAATCGGTCAATCCGCGGTCGTGGCCTGGTGAGGGCGTCCGTCCTCGTGCCGTGGGCGCTGACGACAGTGGTCGTAGCCAAGATGTGGCTGCTCATCTATCAGACCGAGTATGGCATCTTCAATCGCATCCTCAGTGACCTGAGGCTCATCGAGGCATATAAGCCCTGGACCATCAGCCCAACCTTCGCCATCTGGGCCATGATTGGCGCGGACATCTGGAAGACAACGCCCTTTGTGGCACTCCTCCTCTTAGCCGGGCTTCAACTGATTCCCCACGACCTGCACGAGGCCTCGGCCCTGGATGGCGCCACCGCCTGGCAAAGCTTCTGGCGAATCACCCTCCCGCTCCTTAAGCCGACGATCTTGGTGGCGCTGCTCTTCCGGCTGATCGATGTCGCCCGGATGTTCGATCTCCCCGTGGTGCTAACCGGCGGGGGGCCAGGAAGGGAGACAGAAACACTGACGCTCTACACCTACCGTACCCTTTTCCAGAACCTCTCCTTCGGTCTCGGGTCCGCCTTGGCGGTCTCCACCTTTTTGACCGTCCTGCTCATCAGCTTCGTCTTCATCAAGGTCCTCGGGGCGCCGGTCGGTGGGGCAGGAAGCCAATGAGAGCGGCGGCTCCACTCGACCAAACGGCCACGCGAGAGCAAGTGCGGGTGCGCTCGGGAGCGCGGGCCCGTGTGTTGGGCATCCTGCATCACGTGTCCACCTACGCGCTCGTGATCCTTGTCGTCCTCTTCTGTCTCCTGCCCTTCGTCTGGACGTTCATCACCTCCCTGAAAGCCCCGTTGGCAATCTACCGATCCCCGACCACCTACCTACCCCAACCGCTGGATCTCGCCAACTGGGAGAAGGTGCTGACGCTACCGCGATTCACTCGCGCCCTGCTCAACAGCGCCATCGTGGCCGCCAGCGCGACCGCCATCTCGCTGGCGGTCGGCTCGCTTTGCGCTTACGCCGTGGCCCGGCTTCGGTTCCCTGGGCGCAGCTTTGCTCTGGCGCTTGTGCTCGCGGTCGCCATGTTCCCCGGCATCGCCATCATCAGTCCGCTCTATCTCCAATTCAGCGACTGGGGGTTGATCAACAACAAACTTGCCCTGATTCTGCCGAACGTCACCTTCACGCTGCCCATCTGCATCTGGACCCTCAATGCATTCTTCCGGGATCTGCCGGTGGAACTTGAGGAGGCAGGTCGCGTGGATGGCGCCTCCCGCATGCAGGTCTTCACCCAGATCGTCGTCCCCCTCGCTGCACCGGGCGTCTTCACCACCGCGATCCTGCTCTTCATCGCCGCGTGGAACGAGTTTCTCTTCGCTCGCACGTTCATAAGCGTCCAGGACCAGTACACTGCCCCGGTTGCGATCGCCCAATTCGAGGGTGCCGATATCGCCGCCGCCACACCGTGGGGGGAGATCGCGGCTGCCGCGATCGTCTCAACGCTGCCACTGGTCGTGCTGGTGCTTCTGTTCCAACGGCGTATCATCGCGGGTTTGACGGCGGGAGCGGTGAAGGGTTGATGCGGAAGGCCGCTCGATGACTGTCCAACTGACGACCGGTCATGTGGCCCGCCGGATGCAGCGGGCCGGCCTCACGGTCGGTGCGACGTGCTTGGACTGCGATATCGTGGCGACGGCCTTTGCCCGCGTCGCCTACGGCGATCGTCTAGTAACCGTGACAGACGACGCCACCCCAACACGAACACCCAATCAGCCTCGCCTGGATCATGACCTTATTCGGGAAAGTCGCGTCCTTCCACTGAAACTCCAGATCGTCTCGGCCCGAACGGTTCGCCTACGCCTCGGCCGCCCAACGGCTCGAACATCCGATATCCTCCTCGAGCCAGAGCCCCCTGGCCTTCCGCTGTCCATTCAAGAGGGTGATGCCATCCGGGTAGTGGCCGGCGGCGACCTCACCGTGACCCTCGAAGCAGATCCGTTTGCACTCCGGATTGAACGCCCGGACGGACCTCCCTTTACGCTGGCCGGACTTGACCGAAATGTATTCGGGCAGCCGGTGACGCTTCCTCTTGCCGTCATCGACGGGGCGCTAGCTCCAAGCTCCACCATCGGCTGGACCGTCTCCCGGTCTGAGCGTCTTTACGGACTCGGTGAACGGTTCGCCGCATTCAATCAGCGAGGCCGAAACGTTGCGCTCTGGGCAACTGACGCTTGGGGGACCACGACCAGGTCCTCCTACAAAGGCTGTCCCATCATCTTCTCCAGCGCTCGCTACGCCGTCTTCGCTCACACGATCGCGCCGGTCCAGGCGGATCTCGGCGCAACCTCAGGTTCCAGCTGCACGATGACCGTCGAGGACGAGGGTCTCGACCTCTTCATCTTCCTCGGCCCGGATCTCAAGGCCATCCTCGCCGACTACACCGCCCTTACGGGACGGTGTCCCATGCCGCCCCGCTGGGCGTTCGGGTTATGGGCCTCGCGGTGCCGCTACGAGACGAGGGACGAGGTTGAAAAGGTCGTCGCGCGTCTCGACAAGGAAGAAATTCCGGTTGACGTCGTCAATCTCGATCCCGCCTGGCTCCGCACGCCGGCACTGAATTGCGACTTTGAATGGGACCACAATGCCTTTCCCGACCCGCCGGGAATGGTTCGCTCGCTTGCAGAGAAGGGCGTCAACGTCTGCTTGTGGGAGGTGCCTTACCTCGCGGAGGGAACAGCGCTCCACGCTGAAGCTCAAGCGAAGGGGTATCTGCTTCACCAGGCGGATGGAGAGCCGGTCACCATGATCGACGGGGCATTCCGTCCCGACCTCCGCCGCGGCATCGTCGACTTCACGAACCCAGCGGCGGCTGCGTGGTGGAAGAACCTCCACGCTGCCTTGCTCGACATGGGCATCGCTGCGTTCAAGACCGACTTCGGGGAGGGGGTACCAGCCGACGCCCAAGCCGCAAATGGACTGAGTGGCCGGCAGCTCCGCAATCTCTACCCGCTTCTCTACAACCGGACCGTCTGGGAAGCCACCGCGGCCTCCCATGACGGTGCGGGGTTCGTCTGGGGAAGGTCAGGATGGGCAGGTTCACAGCGCTACCCGGCCCAGTGGGGCGGGGACCCGCCTGCGACAGTTGAGGGCTTCGCGGCAAGCCTCCGGGGCGGGCTCAACTGGGCTCTGTCGGCCCCTGGCGTTTGGACGCACGACATCGGGGGCTTCTTCGGTCCGCCTCCCTCTCCCGGCCTCTACATCCGCTGGGCGCAGTGTGGCCTTCTGTCGCCCCTCGCCCGCTTCCACGGCACAACCCCACGCGAGCCATGGCACTTCGGTGACGAGGCGCTCCGGATCTTTCGCGAGTACGCGCAGCTTCGCTACCGGTTACTGCCTTACCTGTTCTCCGTGGCGTGGGAAGCGCACCGTAGCGGGCTTCCCATGCTCCGTCCGCTTGTGCTGGAGTTCCCGCACGACCGCCTGGCGTGGGGAATCGACGACCAGTACCTCCTTGGGGGGTCCCTGCTCGTCTCGCCGGTGTTCAGTGACCAACTGAAACCGGTGGCCCACTCGGTCTACCTCCCCGAGGGCGAGTGGGTCGACTTCTGGAGCGGGGAACTGCTGAATGGTGGACGTTACGTCTCCCGCGACGTCCCCCTTGACCAGCTCCCGCTCTTCGTCCGTCGCGGTCGCCTGCTGCCGATGGGACCTCCTATGCGTCGCGTCGACGATGATCCACTCGACCCGCTCACGATTCGCTGCGCTCCCTCAGGTGATACAGACCTCGTGCTACCCGAGGCAGATGGCTCGACGACCCGGCTTGCATTGCACGCGACAGAGACATCCGCGACGTTCTCCGTCGAGGGGAGCGTGCGGCGGCGCTATTCGCTCGAACTCGTGGGGGTACCCCAGCAGAGCCGCGCGACGCTCGCTGGTCAGCAGCTCCCGGTTCGTGTCGAGCAGGGGATAATGTCCACGTTGACTCCTCCGATCGAGAGCGGCGACATCGCAGTGACCTGGTAGGAGCCAGCCCAGATGACGTTGGCTGGCAAAGTGGCGCTCGTGACGGGGGCTGGTTCTGGGATCGGTGCCTCAGCCGCGCGTCTCCTCGCACGAAAAGGCGTTCAGGTCGGCGTCCTCGGGAAGACAGAGGCCCGCCTCCAGGCGACGGTCACAGCCGTAGAGCAGGAGGGCGGCGAGGCGCTTGCTCTCGTCGCAGACGTGGCAGAGCCGGTTCAGATGGAGGCAGCCGTTCACCAGATCGTCGAGCACTGGGACCGGCTCGATATCGTCGTCGCCAACGCCGGCATCAACGGGGTCTGGGCACCGCTGGAGGATCTTGAACCGGAAGAATGGGACCGGACCCTGCGCGTCAACCTCACCGGAACCTTTCTCACCATCAAGTACGCGGTGCCCTATCTCAAACGGCAAGGGGGCGCGGTCGTTATCACCTCGTCGGTCAACGGCACCCGTAACTTCAGCAATACGGGCGCAACCGCCTACTCCTCCTCCAAGGCCGGCCAGGTTGCCTTTGCCAAGATGGCGGCGCTTGAACTGGCCCGGGACCGAGTCCGTGTCAATGTGATCTGCCCCGGCGCGATCGACACGCGCATCAATGAGACGACCAACGCGCGCCACCTCGACCAAGCACGGATCCCCGTCGAGTTTCCTGAGGGATGGCACCCCCTACGAGGCGAGCCGCGCACCTCGGACCAGGTAGCCCAGTTGATCCTCTTCCTCGTTTCAGACGCCGCCGATCACATCACCGGCACGGAAATGTGGATCGACGGTGGTGAGTCGCTCTTGAAAGGATAGGAAGCGCCGGGGCCGCGGACGAAGCAAGGCAGTCGAGAAGTAGCCATCGTCCGTCCCGCGGCGCGGTCCCGCATCCCCAATTCCACCCAGCGCTCCCGTTCTCTCTCCTGCGATTCGATACGGCCGTCATCGAACGGCCTTCACCTTTTCACCCCTCTCCAGCCCAATCCTTCTGCTTCGGAGCGACCTCGTTCGCGGTATCGACCTTGCGGAACAGATTCCGCGGTGTGGTAGCGGGTCCCTGCTCGATCCAACAAACGTGCGGCTCCACGCCGAGATGATACTGGGTCGGGAAATGGTCGTTTCTTGCACTACTGGGACTGAGAAGCCGATATCCGCTGGCGTCAAGGAGCCGCTAAGCACCTCGAGTCCTTCCCACCGCGACGACGCTCGGCCGACTAGCGATGGGACTGAACTGGGGACAGGTCCCAGATCCGCAGAGATAGATTGGCGGGATCCTCACGTGACTGACAGGACAGATCACCGTCAGCGTGACCGTCGCTCAGGACCAACTCGGCGCGAGTTCGTCGGAGGCGCACTTGGCACGGCTGGTCTCCTCCTCGCTGGGCGAAGGCAAGCGGCGGAAGCGTCGCCGTCCGTCATCCCCTCTGCCCAGGGTGGATTCGACTGGCGAAAGTATGAGGGAACTCAAATCCGGCTTCTCGCGAACGCCCACCCGTGGACAGACACCATCAAGCCGCGGCTTGGCGAGTTTCAGGATTTGACCGGCATCAAGGTGGTCGAGGAGGACCTGCCAGAGACGCAGTTCCGCCAGAAGCTGACGACCGAGCTGTCGCAAGGCACAGGCAGCGTCGACGTCATGATGCCTGCCCCGGCTCAGGAGGGGCTGAAGTACTCGCAAGCCGGTTGGTACGAGCCGCTTGATGCCTACGTCAACGACCCCGCCCGTACCGCCCCCGACTTCGATTTCGCCGACTACCAGCCGGCGACGATCCAGATCGAGACCGTCAACGGCCAGTTGATCGGGCTACCAGTCCAACTTGAGTCCGAAATCCTCTTCTACCGCACCGACCTGTTCCAGGAAAAGGCATCGAGCCCCCAGCCACGTTCGACGACCTCAGGGCTGCAGCGGAAGCGCTTCATGCCCCAGACCAGCGCATGTCGGGTATCGGCCTCCGTGGTAAGGGAGCCGCCGCGACATCTATGTTCAGCTCGTTCCTCTACGGCTTCGGGGGCGACTGGCTGGACGCGAACAAAAACCCCACGCTTGCCACGCCGGAAGCGATCTCAGCGTTCCAGTATTACGGCGACCTCGCCCGGAACTTCGGCCCGCGGGGCGCCGAGAACAATTCCTGGCCCGAGAACGTCGCGCTGTTCCAGCAGGGCAACCTTGCGATGTTCGTCGACGCCTCCGTCTTCAAGGTCAACGTGGAAGATCCCTCCAAATCACAGGTGGCAGGAAAGGTCGGCTACGCCGTGCTGCCAAGGGGACCCGTGGCCCACGACCCGGCCTCCTTTGTCTGGGGTCTCTCGATCTCGTCTCAGTCGAAGCAAAAAGACGCCGCGTGGTACTTCGTCCAGTGGGCCACCAGCAAGCCGCAGACGCTCGTGCTGCTCCAGAAGGGTGTGCCGGTGGCACGGACCTCCACCTGGACCGACCCAACCTACACTGCTGGGAGCAATAAGCAGTTTGACCAGGTCCAGCAAGAGTCCATCGCGCTCAGCAAGCACTCGTACAACCCGCCAGTGGTGCAGGTGGCAGAGGTGCGTGACGCCATCGGCCCGGTGATCATCGCCGCGATCCAGGGCAAGGATGTCCAGGCGGCGGCTGAAAAAGCGAACAACGACGTCAAGAACATCATCGCAGCGTCCGGGTAGGCCATGGCGACGCCCGGACGCCGACGAGCATCAACCGGTACGGGCGTGCTTCCGACGGCAGCACGCCCCGCCGGGCCTTCCTCGTCCCCGTGGTCCCGGTTCATGGGCTACGTCGAGCATCGCCCGGACCGAATTTTTCCGATCCCGGCCCTGATCGTTCTGCTGCTGACCATGCTCTTTCCGGTCGTCTACACGCGCTACATGAGCGTGCAGCGCTGGGAGTTCTCCGCGCTCGACCCGCCCACCTACGTCGGGCTTCAGAACTACGTCACCTTTCTCACATCTGACAGCCGCTTTTGGCCGTCGGTCTGGCGCACGTTCTACTTCACTATCCTGGCCGTCTCCGTGGAGACGGTACTTGGCGTCGCGATTGCGCTGATCTTCAACCGCGAGTTCCTCGGCAAGGGTCTCATCCGGACGATTTTCCTGTTCCCGATGGTCGCGACGCCCGTCGCGATCGCTCTCGTCTGGACGACGATCTTCGACCCCAACCTTGGCGTGCTGAACTACTTCCTCGAGCAACTGAATCTACCGATCGTGCTCTGGACCAGCGACGCCCGCTGGGTGCTTCCCGCCCTTGCCATCGTCGACATTTGGGAGTGGACGCCGTTTATCATGCTCATCACCCTTGCGGGCCTCTCGTCGTTGCCCTCTGAACCCTACGAAGCGGCCCGGATCGACGGCGCCAGCCCCACCCGGATTCTGTTCGATCTCACCCTCCCGATGCTGCGCCCAACGATCGTGGTCGCCGTGCTCT
>JALYMD010000759.1 GCA_030773875.1 Chloroflexota bacterium
CCAGTGGGAGCGCGTCACTGGATCGCGAGCCCTACGGTAGCGAGCCTCCAGGTCGGCGAGGGGAAGGTGCGGGGGCACCACAAGACGTCTTGGCATTCCCTTAGTCTACATCCGGAGTCCGTATAACCCCGGTCGTGATCCGTTCCATCTCCGGCAACGACGTGCCGGGCGCACCCTGCCAATGGATGAGAAGGTCTCGCTCCTTGAACGCTGGGAGCAGGGATTGTCCGGCGGCCTGATCGACGAACGGCAGCAAAGCCAGTCCAGCCACCAGACCGATTCCGACGACTGCGTACGCCCAGGTCGGACGGTAGGTGACCCGCGCGAGGAGCCCCTCATAGCGGCGCCCGAGTGATCGCACGAGCGGGGACTCGCGACGCTCGATCGACCGGTTGGACAGGAGCAACCCGGCCAGGACCGGCGTGACAGTCAGAGCGACGACCATCGAGGTCAGCAGCGCCAGCGCGTAGGAGGTGGTGAGCTCCCAGAAGAACGCGCTGTTCATCTTGCCCAAGATCTCGAAGTCCACGTAGAAGAAGATCGGCAGCGCGGCCAGGAACATGATGAGCGTCGCGTAGACGATGGGGCCGCGCACCTCGAGCGAGGCCTCGAGGATGATGGAGGCCGTCGACCGCTGGTCGCCCTCGCGTCGCCGCTGTCGAAGGCGCCGCCGAATATGGTCGATGTCGACAATGGCGTCGTCGACGATGGCAACGATGGCCACCATAAACCCCGCCAGGATGATCGCGTTGAATGTGGTCCCGCGCAGGTGGAGCACGAACCCGGCGGCCACCAGTGACAGCGGGATTGCCACGGCGCTGATCAACCCGGTCCGCCAGTCGAACAAGAAGACGCCGAGCAACACGAGCACGAGCAGACCACCGAGAAGCAGCAGCGTGGCGAGGTTGTCGAGCGCCGTCTCGATGAAGGTCGCTGGCCGGTAGATGGTAGTGTCCATCGTGAGACCGGGAAGACCAGGCTGCAGGTCGGCGAGCGCGGACTCCAGTTCCTCCGTGACCGCCAGAGTGTTCATCTCGGGGAACTTCTCGATCACGAGCATCAGGCCCGGATCTCCGGTTGAGACATCGTCGCCGATGAGCGGCTGATGGTCTTCCACCACCGTCGCCACATCACCGAGCAGGGCCAGCGGCCTTGCCGACGGCGGCGCCGGGCAGTTGCCGTCAACGTGTCGCGTCGCCGAGGGGAAGCTGCCGGTGCACCCCTCGATGGGCACCTGGGCCAGCTCCTCCGGCGTGTTGATCGCCAGGACGTGCTGGATTCCAAGCCGCTGATTGGGGGTGTCGATGAATCCGCCGCTTCCGGGCACGGACGCTTCCAGGAAGCTCAGCGGCGATACCCAGAGCGCGTTCCCGGTGGTCTCGATGACCTGATCCAGCGTTACGCCACGCTCGCGCAATCGGGCTGGGTCGACGAGCACCTGGAGCTGCCGTTCCCGCTGGCCCCAGATGGATACGTTGGCGACGCCGGGGACGCCCATCAGACGGGGCTTGATCGTCCATCGGGCGAGGACCGACATGTCGATCGGGGACAGCTCGGTCGAGGAGAGCCGCACGATCATCACCCGGCTCGTCGCCGACAGGGGCTGGATCATGACCGGCGGCTTGGACACGCGCGGCAAATCGCGCCACTGCGTTAGGCGCTCTTGCACCACCTGCCGGGCGCGCAGGGGGTCGGTTCCGGACTCGAAGCGCATGACAATCCGTGACAGCCCAACGAGGGACTCGGATTGGATTTCGTCGAGAAAGGCCACCCCGTTGAGCAGGTTCTGCTCGATCGGGACGGTGATCAGTTCTTCCACTTCGACCGCGGACAGACCGAGGGCTTCGGTCTGGACCTCAACGGTCACCGGCGCGAACTCGGGCAAGGCGTCAACGGACGCGTCCTGCAGTTGCCTGACCCCGAAGACCATCAACGCCGCGGCCAGAGCAACGACCAGGAGTCGGAGCTTCAGGCTTGAGCCAACGATCCAGCGCATCATTGATGTGAACCCTCCTCCGCTTGGATCGCTAGGGTTGCGGTCCCAGCAATTCACCCTTGACGCTCCACTAGAGCGTGTTATGGACTTTGAGCCACGACGGTGACCAACCGATGGAGCATCAGGCAGGCAAAGGCGACGAAATGCAGCCCCGCAACTGTGTTCGGTAGCCGTTCGTAATCCCGGGCGAGGCGGCG
>JALYMD010000760.1 GCA_030773875.1 Chloroflexota bacterium
GGCCGCCATAGGTCTGGTCGAGGCCACCAAGCGTGGGCAGACGCGATGGTGGGCCATGACGGGCCTTCTCCTTGGACTTGGCCTCTACGCCTATAACGCCCACCCGCTGATTCTCGCGGTCTTCGTCAGGTATGCCCTGCACCGATGCCTTGGCGTGGCGAGCTGGGCCTCCCTCCTCGCCCTTGGTCTCTATGCCCTCGTGCCGGGCCCAATTCCGCTCCTCATCCTGGTCTGTTCGCTCGGGTGGCTACTGGTGAAGGGAAGGACGGAGGCGGCGGAGCTGGGTCGACTCGCAGCACTCGGCGCCGGTCTCATCGTCGTTGCCCTGCCACTGCTGCTCTACGCCGCCGACGAGCGAAACAACTACCTCGCTCACGCCCGCATGACATCCGTGTTCAACAGCGACGAGTGGAAAGCCCTGACTGGCGAAGAGCGCGCGGGTTTTCTCGTCGATCGCTACCTCTCTTTCTGGGAGCGAGTGTGTTGCGATCGAGTCGTTGACGGCGTCGACGGGACAGGTGTGACACCGCTGGTACCGCTCCCCATGCTCGCCCTCGCTGGAATCGGCGCCGTATCCGGCGTTGTTCGGTCACGAGGGCCGGTGGTTTCGCTCGGGCTGCTCACCGTCGCCCTCGCGCCAATCGCTGCCACGGTGACCGACCAGGGTGCGGCTCGGCGAACGCTGGAAATGGCTCCATTTCTTGCTGTGTTCGCGGCGCTCGGCACCCTCACGCTCATCGATGCTCTGAGCCTGCAGAATTGGCGCCGCTCTATGGTGGCAGGCGCTCTTGCCGTCGGACTGGTGGTACCGACCGTGGCCCAAAATATCGACGGCTACTTCGGTCATTTTGCCGGGAGCACGATGAACCGATGGGTTTTCGCTCAAGACATTGCGGAGGCCTCCGCCTTCATGGGCCGGTTGCCGCCTGGCCGACCGGTCTACTTCTACGCGGAGCGGTGGTCCTTTGGCTACGAAACGCGCCAGTTTCTTGCACCAAATGTCATAGGGGAGGACCGGTCCGTCGAGTTTGGGACGCCGGGGCTGGAGATAGAGCCTGGAGCCACGATGCCGGTTTTCGTCTTCGTGGGGAAGTATCGGGAGCAAGCGTCCGAGGCTGCGACTCGCTACCCTGGTGGCGAGACGATCATCGGGGGGCCGCCCGATGATCCGACCTTCGTGGCATACCTTCCGCCGGTGCCCGACGCGGCGGTCCACCCGTCGCTCCACGCCGCCTTGCCCTGAGTGTGTCCCGAATCCCTCGGTTTATCGCCCTGCTCAATCCTCGGCAGCTGAACTAAACATCAGGCCAGGCCGACGCTTCTCACGCGCCGTTTCCAGGCCTCTGCCAGGGGAGCGAGCTCCCGGATCCTCTCCACATCCGAGGGATCCACCTGTCCGCGCAGTCCGGCGAGGTGAGCCTGGAGGACAGTCACTCCCGCATCGTGCCGGGTGAGGATCTGAATCTCCTCGTGTGGATCGACAATCCCGGGACGCAGGACCCGGAGATACCATCCGGTGCGCCCACTGGCAACCAGCCGCTTTGGCAGGTCCGGCCGATCCGTGTGGAGAGCGAGCTTGTAGCAAGGGAACCTCGGCTGGGCGATCTCCAAGATGGCGTCGCCCCAGGTCCAAATATCTCCGATGCAGACGTCCTTCTCGGTGGCACCCTCGATGGTGAGGTTTTCGCCGAAAGTGGCTGGACCGCAGATCATGCTCAGCTCGGCCGACCACGTAGGCAGGTGTTCTGCCGGATACGCGTAGACCGCTTTGTCACACCCCCCGTGGTTGATGAGATCCGCCTGCCTATCGCCTTCAAGTCCGGCGGGTCCGAGACGTTTCGGGCCCGCCGCAACGGGCTGTTTGGCAATGCCGCTGATCACCGGATCATCGCCGCGCATCCCGATCACTGTCGGCAGCCCGACATTGACGGAGAGGAGCTGGAGTGTCGCAGAGCGGGTTGTCACCTCAACATGTCCCCCGAAGCGAAAACCTTCCGGTCAATACCCAAGCTGCGCGCGGGTTATCCCTGCCGGCGCATCAGACCTGCTTGGTAGATCGCTGCGCTGCCCCGTGCGCTAGGCGTTCTCTGGAGGGCCAGCGATGCCGGCGGCCAGTCGATCAGGATCAAGGTGCGCCTTCGCTGCCTGTTGGACATGGGCCAATTCTAGGGCGTTGATGATGGATGGATAGCGGTCCAGGTAATCCAGGCCTAGATCGTAATGCTCGATATTAAGTAGCGTTGCCGCAACGCCGTCGTTGGTCTCCAGTGCAAGCGGGAGAACCCCCGTCAGGTAGCTCTTGGCGTCGGCCAGCTCTTCGTCGGACACTCCCTCGTCTCGAAGGCGACGCACCTCCGCCGTGATGCTTTCCAGCG
Organism: Chloroflexota bacterium; assembly: GCA_030773875.1. The sequence goes on from JALYMD010000760.1 coordinate 2,376, forward strand.
CTTGCTCCACGTTGGACGGATCGACACCCGCTCGGCTCACCCACATGCTGGTTTCACGGCCTGGTTCAATTTGACTGAAGGCGTAGTAGGCGAGACCCTGGCGGTCACGGACGCTTGCTCCCAAGCGACCCATGAGGCCGAGCCTTCCAAGGATCAAGTTGGCCATGTCCAGAGCGTAGTAGTCGGGATCGGACCGGGCCGGGGCCGGAAAGCCGATCGCAATATCCGCCTGGCTCTTCCCGGCGATTGCCACCCTCTCCTGCAGGAAGTGGGTCGGCGGCGGAGGCGGTGCCGGCGAGCGGGGCTGGTCGAGGTCCGTTGTCCAGTCGGCGAACCGATCCGAGATGAGGTCGGCGGCTCTTTCGAGATCTGGTACGCCGCCGACCACCGCGGCAATCATGGCAGCAGGCCCATAGTGGGCTTGGTGGAACGCCACGAGGTCGTCCCGCGTGATCGATGACACCGTCTCACGCTCCCCTCCCGCCCGGCGCGTATAGGGATGTCCCGCCCGGTAGAGCAGGCGTCGCAAAACCCGATCAGCACTGGAACGTGTGTCGTTATCCTGCTCACGAATCGCGGTGAGCAACTCCTGACGAACTTTCTCGATCTCCTCGTTCGGAAAGGTGGGATGACGAAGCACATCGGCCGTGAGGTCGAG
>JALYMD010000761.1 GCA_030773875.1 Chloroflexota bacterium
GTTCGACACGCTGATGGTGGCCTGGGATAACGCCATCCAAAGCGATCCCGACCCCACCTCGCGCCTCCATAGCTCTATGATCCCGGTTGAGACCGGGTCGGGCGCCAACTACGTCCAGTTCAAGAACTCGGAGGCGGATCGCTTGATGGAGGAGGGGGTGCGGGAAACCGACCAGGCGAAGCGCGCCGAGATCTACCGGCAACTGCAGGCGCTGCTGGCCGAGGAATTGCCCTGGGCCCCGATCTTCAACAATGTCGACAAGTTTGGTCACAAGGCGCCCCTCCAGGGCTACCGTGCTAACCCCTACCTGGCCACCAACTTCGACAACGCGGCAGAGTGGATTTTGACGGGGGAGTAATCCCTTGAGGGGCTGGAGAGGGGGCGCTAGCCGTCCCCTCTCCACGCCGTATCGTGTCTGGTTCGATCCTCGTGACCTTCGACCCTTCGTGCGGGAGCCGTTCCGGTGAAGACGTCCTACGAGTTCATCGTCGTCGGGTGCGGCGGCCTCGGCAGCGCCGCCGCCTACCGGCTCGCCCGGGAGGCTGGAGCCGAGGTGCTGGCGCTCGAGCAGTTTCATCTCGGCCACGACAACGGGGCGTCGCAAGACCACTCCCGGATCATCCGGCTCTCCTACCATCTGCCCGAGTACACTGCGCTGACGCGCCAAACCTACGAGGCGTGGGCCGATGTCGAGGCCGAATCGGGCGTGCAACTGGTCTTCAAGACCGGTGGGCTCGACTTGGGCACCACGGATTCCGACTATCTCGATCACTACGCGGACGCGATGCGGGCAGCGAACATCCCCTTTGAGGAACTCTCTGCACGAGAGGTGATGAAGGGATGGCCGCAGTTCCGGCTAAATGACGACCAGCGGGCGCTCTATCAGGCCGACAGCGGCCTCGTCGATGCGCGCAAGGCTAACCAGGCCCACCAGGTCCTCGCCCGCGCCCACGGCGCCACCATCCTCGACCAGACACCGGTCCGCTGCATTCGACCAATCGGGGACGGCGCCGGCGTCGAGGTCGAGACGGACATCGCGACCTTCACCGCCCGTCGGCTAGTGGTGACCGCGGACGCCTGGACCAACCAGGTGCTTGCTGGGGCGGGGGTCGAATGGCCACTCACGATCACCCAGGAGCAGGTGACCTACTTCCAGACGCCGCGCCTGCGCGAGTTCGCGCCAGACCGTTTTCCGATCTGGATCTGGCACGGGCAGGACATCCTCTATGGATTCCCGGTCTACGGCGAGGTAGCAACGAAGGCGGGGGTCGATGTGGGAGGTGACGTGGTCACCCCGGATGTCCGCACGTTCGAGCCGAACCCGCGGTCCTATGACCGGTTGCATCGCTTCCTGGAGCGCCACATCCCCGACTTCCTGGGGCCGATCCTCTACACCAAGACGTGCCTCTACACGATGCCGCCGGACCGCAACTTCGTGATCGATACTTTGCCCGACCAACCGCAGATCGTGGTGGCCCAGGGCGCAGGGCACGCCTTCAAGTTTGCCTCCCTCATCGGCAAGATCCTCTGCGACCTCGCCGTCCATGGTGAGACCACCGAGCCGATCGGGGCATTCAACATCACCCGTCCAGCCCTCACTGATCCGTCTTTTCCGCCCTCGTTCCACATCTAGCTTCTGGTTTGGCAGATGGTTGGGGCGTGGAGCGTCTCCGCATCGCCAAGCATCGAGTGAGCATTGCCGCGTGTCCCACCATCCATCTGCCCCCGTTTGAAATCAGCACCCGCTCACTGCAACCGCATCCAGGAGCGGTCTCGTTGTCGACGCCCTCACGGGGCGTCGACCAGCCCGCGGTCGAGTCTTGGCGCCCCGAGGAAACGCCACGTCTTGGGCTCAGCCGGCGATCACGCAGACCAACGTGTCGTCGAGCCACAGTGGGGGCAGATAGGCGTTGGCGTAGGAGAGCGGGAGGACATCGGGAGACAACTGGAGACCGAGTGCATTCTCCATGAAGGCACGGTGGACTTCGACCCGGCGCCACAGGTCGGGGTGGTCGCGAGCAAGCTCATCCCGGAGCGGTGTGTCGGCCAGGGCGACGGTGTCCTCGCAGTTGAGAGCAGTGCCGACAGGGAGGGGAGTTGGGATGATGTCACACTGAAACATCATCCCCGAGGCGATGCGCTCGTCGCTCCCGGCCCGGATCGGGGAATGGCCCCACTCGTCGTAGGAGATCTGGTGGCCTGGGTTGAGCATCGGCTTGAAATCGGCTCCAGCCGCCGTCAGGGCATCATAAACGGCGGCGTGGACCTCGCCACCAGTGACGCCGACGCGCATCGTGGCGTACCAACTCGCGATGGCCGCGTAGTAGGGGCGGACAACGCGGTCAACGAACGCCTCCTCTGGCCCCTCGGTCAGGAGCCCAGCCCGGCATGAGAGGGAGCCCCAGTAGCCGACACCGACGGTGATCCCGTCGCCGCGCTTGAGGTGGCGGGCGCCGGGGGATCGCAGCCCGTTGATCGGCTCGCCGCGTGCGCCGGATGCCACGATGGGGTGCATCGAAAGCGGCTCACCCATGTATCCGATCAGGCTAGCCGCTTCCATTTCCGTCATGCTCGGCTCGGTATTGCGCACCACCCGCAGGACGGCCCGGCCGACGCGCACGGCGGCCCACTCGAAGGCAGCGATCTGCGCGGCGGAGTTATGAACCCGAAGGCCACGGAGTGGATGCATGAGCTCCACGGTGACATCAATCGGGTCTGTTCCGACCGCCTGTTGAAGGTCCCGAACCAGGAAGGCAGGGACGAACGCCGGAGTCGTGGGATCGTCCGTCTCATCAG
>JALYMD010000762.1 GCA_030773875.1 Chloroflexota bacterium
GGCCGCAGAGGAGAGGGGGGAGGGAGGAGAAGATCCGTCCGCGGCTTGGCTGGAGACGCGGACATCAGTCGGAAAGGTCAGGTTGCGGTCTGTCGCTGAGGTCGGCGCTCAACCATCTTCCGGGAGCGCCGACCGGCGGCATACGGGTCGGACGGAGGTTCACCGCCGCCCAGTGGGTAAGGGATGGGATCGGGCCCTAGGCGGCTTGCGCTTCGTATCGTGGGCCCTGGACGATCTCACCGATTCGGACCAGCGTCGCCCCGATGGACCGCCGGACCGTGCCGATCGGCAACTGAGCAGCGGCCGGGGCCAGGTGGTGCCGCCGTGCCTGCTCGGCCTCGGCGATCAAGGTCTGTTGCCGTGCCTGGGCATGGGTGTCGTTGAAGAGGATGGCGGAGCCCATGGCATTGTCCTTGTCGGTATCTCGCTAACGTTCACAGTCTCTTGTTTCACTGCCGGGCTGCTCCCGACACTTCGTACTCTAGGGGGAGGATGCGGCGGAAGTTCGGCCGATCTGTCACAAATTCGTCACCGTGACCCGGTGACCACGATCGTGAACATGGCATGGTGATCTTCAGGTGCGGGATGCCGGAGCTGGGGGTGATGGTGGGCGGATCTTGAGTTGTCGTCCCTCATCCTCAGCATCCGGGCCTTGGTAAGGCTGCGCGGCAGCGCCAGACCAGCCCTTGCTGTCGTTCTGACCCTTGCAGGGCGTCTCGATGCCGTCCGGCGGCGGCCGGAAACGGCCGCCGAGCCCTTGACAAACCTTGCACGCAGCCACTAAGGTCAAGGGGCGGCTGTGACGGGAGTCACAATTCCGAACATCACCGCAGTTGTTCTCCTTGTTGCGCAAACCCTCTCCGAGGTTGCAGGGGCGATGCAGATCTCGAAGCGACTGGCCCGTACACGTACTGGCCGAACGGGAGCCCCCCGTTCGGCGTAGCGGTTGGCACCCTGCAGGGGTGCGCGTGATTCGGTTTGTCGTCGCTTCTTGGGAGTCGCCTCGTGGATACCTCGGTTCTTTCTTCCCCATTGCAGGCTAAGCAGTCCCTCGGCAAGGTCGTGCTCGCCTACTCCGGCGGGCTGGATACCTCCTGCATCATCCCCTGGCTGAAGGAGCGCTACGACTGCCAGGTCATCGCGGTCGCGGCCGACGTCGGGCAGCCGGACGACCTCTCCGGCGTCGAGGCCAAGGCTCTCGCCAGCGGCGCCTCCAAGTGCCACGTCCTTGACCTTCGGGAGGAGTTCCTGCGGGAGTACGCCTTCCCGACGCTGCGGGCGGGGGCAATCTACGAGCGGAAGTACCTGCTCGGCACCTCCATGGCCCGCCCGGTGATCGCCAAGCACCAGGCCGAGATCGCGCTGCTGGAAGGGGCGGACGCCCTCGCCCACGGCTGCACCGGCAAGGGCAACGACCAGGTCCGGTTCGAGCTGACCTACCAGGCCATCGCCCCCCAACTCGCCGTCGTCGCCCCCTGGCGCCACTGGGAGATCCGCTCCCGCGAGGACGCGATCGCCTACGCCCAGTCCAAGGGCATCCCGGTGACGGCCACCGCCGAGAAGATCTACTCCCTGGACGGCAACCTCTGGCACCTCTCCCACGAGGGCGGCGCGCTTGAGGACCCGTGGACCGAGCCGCCAGCCGACGCCTACGGCCTGACCGTGGCGCCGGAGCACGCGCCGGACGAGCCGGCCTACGTCGAGATCTCCTTCGAGCGAGGCTGGCCGGTGGCGGTGGACGGCGAGGCGCTGGATCCGGTCGCGATGGTGGAACGGCTCAACACGCTCGGCGGTGCGCACGGCGTGGGACGGATCGACCTGCTGGAGAACCGGTTGGTCGGGATGAAGAGCCGCGGCGTCTACGAGACCCCGGGCGGCACCATCCTCTCCGTCGCCCACCGCGAGCTGGAGCACCTGACGCTGGACAAGCTGACCATGCGCCAGAAGGACGCCCTGGCCCAGACCTACGCCGACCTCGTCTACAACGGCCAGTGGTTCATCCCGCTGCGGCGGGCGCTGGACGCCTTTGTGGACGCGACCCAGGAACCGGTCACCGGAGACGTGCGGCTGAAGCTCTTCAAGGGAACCTGCCAGGCAGTCGGGCGGCGCTCGCCGTTCGGGCTCTACCGGGAGGACCTGGCGACGTTTGGTGCTGACGATGTCTACCGCCAGGCGGATGCCGAAGGGTTCATCCGCCTCTACGGTCTTGGCCAGCAGGTGGCCGCGGTGCGCGATCGGGCGCTGCAAGCGCCGGAGTTGGAGGTAGCGCGATGATCGCGATCTCCCCCGAGGAGCGGCACCCCCGCTCTCCGCTGGGGCGGCAGGCGCGTCGGTCCCGTCCGACGCGCTGACGGCCGCCGCTCGTCAGCGCTGAGCAACCGCACAACCGAAGAGCAGCAGTCCTACGTACAGATGCCCGTGTGGACGGGGAGGAGTACGGGGCAGATGCGCCAAAGCGACCTGGGGAGGGTGGAAGCCCAGGACTGGCGCCAAACCCCGGAACGCGCCCCTGAGCGGTCGGCCGAAGAAAGCCAGGTGGTTTCCCACATCCAGTGGGGCGGAGCCCGGCAAGTAGGTTCGAGTGGGTGGCTCCCACGCCGGCAACAGCCGAGAGATGCGCGCCGGATCGGTACCCCGCCGATCCGCCACGAGGGTCCGATCGTCGACCGCTGGTCGGCATCGGGGGCGCGCAAGGAGGGTGGTACCGCGGGAGAAGACGCTTCCCGCCCCTTCGGCCCGCTTCAAGTCCCGAACTCTGGGCTTGTGGCCGGCGCGGGCGTCAGGTCGACGTCAGCCGAAGGGAGCACCCCGTGCAGGAAGCATCGTTCGCCTCCGTTTACCCGTTCATCGATCCGGCCCCCGCGCCGGCCCCAGATCTCCGGCCCGTGCCGCAGGCGACCCCGAACGACCATCTGGTCGGCGTGGGCAGCCCGGCGTACGGCCGCACGATTTCGCTGGGTGGCCTCCCCGCGCCCCGGCTGAGGGCCTTCTCATTGAGCGGGCGGTTGCGAGGGCGGGACGTGCTGTCCGACACCGACCTGACGCCGGACGAGATCGCCGAACTGCTGGACACTGCCCTCCGCTTGAAGCGGCTGCACCGGGCGGGGGAGCCGCACGCCTACCTGCCCGGCAAGACCCTGGCGATGATCTTCCAGCACCCGAGCACGCGAACCCGCGTCTCCTTCGAGGCGGGCATGGCCCAACTCGGGGGGCAGGCGATCTTCCTCGGCGTCAACGACCTCCAACTCAAGCGGGGCGAGACGATCGGTGACACCGGCCGGATCGTCGGCGGCTACGTCGACGCCATCGTCGCCCGCGTCGCCGACCACGCCGATCTGGTCGCCCTGGCCGATTCCAGCCCGGCGCCCGTCTTCAACGGGCTCTCGGACCGAAGTCATCCCCTCCAGGCCCTGAGCGACCTGCTGACGATCCGGGAGCAGTGCGGTGCGCTGGCCGGGCTCAAGCTCGCCTACCTGGGAGACGGCGGCAACAACATGGCCGCTTCGCTGCTCCTAGCGGGCGCCGCCACCGGCATGCACGTCACCGTCGCCGCCCCGGCCGCCTATCAGCCGGCGTCCGAGGTCGCGACCCATGCCGCCTGGCTAGCCGCCTCGGGGAGCGGCTCCGGCGCCAGGATCGGCGTCACGAGTGATCCCTGGGCCGCCGTCCGGGACGCCGATGTCGTCTACACCGATGTCCACGTCAGCTTGGGGCAGGCCGACGGAGCCGCGCGAGCGGTCGCTCTGGCGCCATACAAGGTGACGGCCGAGATCATGGCCGCGGCCAAGCCCGGCGCGGTCTTCATGCACTGCCTGCCGATGCACCGCGACGAGGAGGTCGACGCGGCGGTGGCGGACGGGCCGCAGTCGGTCGTCTTCGCGCAGGCGGAAAACCGGCTCCACCTGCAGAAGGCGCTGCTGCTGCACGCGCTCTGTTGAGTCGAGGGGTCGGGGAATCGGGGAGTCGAGGAGTGGGGGTGGGGCCGATGGGGCTTTAAGAGAACCGTTGGAACGATTGGGCGGCGGGGCAGGTGGCCCCGGCGACGAGAGGAGGAGCGAGGCGATGGAGGTAACGACGATGGCGGCGTGTCCTGAGTGCGCGGCAGAGGTGGAGCTGGCGAACGTGGAGGAGGGGGAGATCGTGCCCTGCCCGGAGTGCGGCGCGGACCTGGAGGTGCTCAGCACCGAGCCGATCACGCTCGGCCTGGCCCCGGAGGAGGGCGAGGACTGGGGCGAGTAGGTCGTGAGCCGCGCTCGCAGGGGCGCCGGTTGCGGCGCCCCCGGCGCAACAAGCGTTCAGGCCGATCGGCGGATCTTGGCACGGGTTGCGGATGCGGCGATAAACCGAAGGGTGACGCATGCGGCGCGCCTCCGGTGTGGATAGGGCGACGTTTGGAGCACCCCGACGTGCGCGACGGACATTGGGTGATGAACGATCACCCACAGTGCGGGACCTTGGAGGAGTGGCG
>JALYMD010000763.1 GCA_030773875.1 Chloroflexota bacterium
GGCGTCGTGCCTGCGTTTCCCGAGACGGTCTTGGCCGCAATCGCCCGGTTGACGCCGTTGTCCGTCTTCGGCGCCGCGACGGAGAACTACGGCGGCTTAGCCAAGAAGGCAACCTTCGTCGCGGTGCTCGTCGGAATTGCCGCGGTCGGCTACGGCGCAGGCGTGCTGGCCGGTCGCCTCAGCAGGCGGACGGGACCCGGCCTGGCCGGACGCCTCCTCGCGGCCGGCACGGTGGCGGGCGGGCTGTTGCTGTTTGCACTCCTGGTCGTGCTCCCGATCGCCAACCTTGGCGCCTTCGCGAGCAAGAGCACCCATACCGTTGCCCTCCTGACCCAGTTTCTCGTCACCTTTGCGCTCTTCGGCATCACCTGGGCGTTGTTCGCCGACCCGGTGCCCGGCCTCGTGCCTGCCCATGCAACCGCCGGAGGTGCGGCGAATGTCAGCCGGCGGCGCGTCGTCGGGCGAGGGGCCTGGGGAATGGCAACCCTCGCGGCTCTCGCAGGTGTCGGCGGCATGACCTGGCGCTTGCTCACGCCCCGCGCGGCGCCTGAGGCCGTCGACGCTAGCCGAGAGGCTGCCCAGCGTATCGCCGACGCGGCCGGGCGGGCTGCCCCTGCGCCTGCAGCCCCAGCACCTGTTGCCCCGACATCGGCCGCTGTGCCAGCACCGCCGGGGGCGGCCAGCGCTGCTCTGGCTCCCCCTCCCCCTTTCGAGCAGCTTGAAGCGAATGGCGAACTGACGCCAGTCCTCACTTCAGTAGCCGACTTCTACCACGTCTCCAAAAACGTCTCTGATCCGACCGTCAGCGCCGATGGCTGGGCCTTGGAAGTGACGGGCCTCGTGGACCGTGAGATCCGGCTCACCCACGCGGATCTTCTCGCTCGCGCGACGGATCAGAAGATCACCACCCTCTGCTGTATCTCCAACGAGTTGAACGGCGATCTGATCGGCACGGCCCAGTGGTCCGGATTCCCTCTCGCGACGCTGCTTGCCGAGGCGGGCGTTCAGCCCGGTGCGGTGGATCTCAAGTTCCACTGCTCCGACGACTATGAGGACTCGATTCCGGTCGCCCAGGGGATGGACCCGGATACTCTGGTCGTCGTTGGCATGAACGGTGATCTCCTCACGCCGGACCACGGATTCCCGGCCCGGATGATCGTTCCCGGCATCTACGGGATGAAGAACGTCAAGTGGCTGGAGCGCATCGAGGTTGTCGACGAGGACTTCAAGGGCTACTGGCAGACCCGCGGCTGGAGCGATCCCGCGCCGAACCAGATCTGGGGTCGGATCGACACCCCCGCCAGTGGACAAAAGCTGGAGCCCGGTCCGGCGGTTGCGGCCGGCGTTGCCTCTGCCGGCGATCGAGGCATTTCCCGCGTCGAGGTGAGCCTGGACGATGGCGAGACTTGGGCGGATGCGACGCTGGAACCGGCACTGAATGCCCCGTTCACCTGGGTCCGCTGGGCGTTTCCCTTCGAGGCGGTTCCGGGCAAGCACAAGCTGGTGATCCGCCCTACCGACGGCACGGGACAGGTCGCCGAGGAAAAGCGACGTAACCCCCTGCCAGAGGGCGCAACCGGCTGGCCGAGCCGCCGAGTTCAGGTCAACGGATAGGATCCAGAGCCGGTCGAATTGACCAGAGATCCCGGACTAACGTCGCCTTACGGCTCGTCCTCCGGCCCCTGGATCGGCAGCCAGAGGCGCATCGCTGTTCCCTGGCCGTCGCCGGCGCTCTCGGCCCAGATCCGGCCGCCGTGCCGCTCGGCGATGCTGCGGCAGATGTAGAGGCCCAGGCCGAGCCCCGGCAGGTTTTGCTGGATGGCGTTCTCCGCCCGGCCGAACGGTTCGAAGATCGCTTCGGCCGCCGCCGCCGGCAGCCCGATGCCGGTGTCGCGGACCGTCACCAGGATGCCCTCGCCCGCCTCGTCCGCCTCGACCACGAGGTGGATCGGCCCACCGCCGGGAGAGTACTTGGCCGCGTTGTCGAGCAGGTTCGTGAGAACCTGCTCAATCCGGTCCGGGTCGATCACCATCGGAGGGAGTTGGTCCGGCAGCACCAGCACCAGCGGGTGACGGTCGCCCAACCCCACGCCGATCCGCTGGGCGACCTCCCGCACCAGCCCGCCGAAGTCGATCTGGCGGGGGCGCAGCGGCAACTGCCCGAGGCGGATGCGGGAAACGTCCAACAGATCGTTGGTCAGACCCGTGAGGCGGTCGCTGACCTGGTCCAGCGTTCGCAGGCCCTGAGTGATCTTCTCGGCGGTCAGCGTGTCTCGCGCCTGCGAGCGGAGCAGCATCTGGGCGTAGCCCTTCACCCCCGCGACGGGGGTGCGCAGTTCGTGGGCGGCGATGGAAAGGAACTGGTCCCGCGCCCGTACCGCCTCCTGGGCCTCCGTGTAGAGCCGCGCGTTGTCCACCGCGACGGCGATCCGACCGGCTAGATCTTCCGCCAGCTTCAGGTCGGCCAGTTCGTAGCGCCGGCCCGACTCCGCGGTGGCGAAACTGACGGTCCCAAGCGTGCGACCCCGGGCTCGCAGCGGCACCGTCATCGAGGAGACCAATCCGAGGTCCCGCAGCAGACGGAGGTGCTCGGCATCCCGGGCCATCTGCGAGAGTATTTCGTCGGCGATGTCGACGACCATCTCTGGCAACTCTGTCCGGACCACGCGGCTCGGCCCGTGAGGGGCGTTGGGACCGCCGGGATAACGCTGCACAAGGTCCCGCAGCAGGTCAATCTTGGCCGGGTTCGCATGGGCGTCGGCAACCAGGCGGAGCGAACCATCCTCGCCGCACAGGTGGATGACGCACCAGTCTCCAACGGCAGGCACCGCCAACCGGGCGACGGCCGCGAGGGTCTCTTCTCGATCAAACGAGCCCCCGAGCAGCGCGCTCGCCTCCGCCAGGAACGCCAATCGCCGTTGCGCTGCCTCCGCTTCCGCCCGCGCTCGCCGCTCCGCCTCGTAGAGGCGGGCGTTGTCGACGGCCAGCGCACTCCGGCGGGCCAGGTCTTCAGCGAGGGCAACATCGGCCGGGCCATACCGTCGTTCTGGCACCGTGCTAAAGAAGGTGATCGCCCCCAGGACGCGCCCCCGCGCCTGCAGAGGGATGAACATTGCGGAGCGGAATGCCAGCGTGCGCCGCAGGCGGAGATGCTCCTCGTCCCACGACACCGCGGCCACGTCCGCGTCAGTGATCTCGGCGATGTAGCCGGATGCTCCGGTTCGCATGGCCCGGGTCACCGCCAAATCCTGCTCCAGCTTGATTGGGTAGCGCCGCTGCATCTCTTGCACGAGCGCTGCGCGCTCCGGATCTTGGTGGGCGGCCGCAACGTGGCGGATCTCGCCGGCCTCCAGCAAGTCCACAAGGCAGAAGTCGGCAAGGGTCGGCACCGCCAGGCGTGCCATCCCGACCAGCATCGTCTCCTCGTCCAGTGACGCGGCGAGTTGCAGGGTTGCTTCGGTAAGGACCCGCCGGGTCTCCTCCGCGCGCTTGCGCTCGGTTACGTCGCGGAAGATATTGATCGCGAGCGGCACCTGCCCCCGCTCGTAGACAGGCGTCGCCCGCACCATCACGGTCCGCTCTTCGCCCGTTTCGCGCACGCGGTACCGGAGTGTCACCTCGGGCGGCTGCTCCCCAAGGAGTGCCAAGCGGCCGGGAAGCCGGTCCAGTGGGAAGGGAGCACCAGCCTCGTCCAGAATCTCGAATCGCTCCAACACCGAAGGCAGCGGGGCGGCGAGCAGGGCCTCAACCGAAGCAAAGCCGAGTGTTGAAGCGGCCGCGTCGTTGGCGAAGACAAGCCGCCCCGAAGGATCCTGCGCCGTGATCCCGTCGCCAACCCCCTGGAGCACCACCGCGAGTTGGTCGCGGGATTGGCGGAGTTCGTCGGCGGCCCTTCGTTGCTCGGTAACGTCTGAGAAGATGGTCACCGCAGCGACGATCTGCCCATCGCGGTCCCGGATCGGCGCCGAGCTGACGCGGATGGTCCCACGGGAGCCGTCGCCGCGGGAGATGTCAATCTCCTCGTCCTGGACCGTCTCGCCTGTCCGGATCGTGCGGGAGAGCGGCCAGTCCTCCGGTTCGTAGACGCTGCCGTCGGGAAAGAACCCCACGTGTTCCCGGTAGCCCGTGATGTCCGCGGCCGGATGGAACGATTGACGGAGGATCCGCTCCACCTGCTCGTTGCCAAGGACAACCTGTCCGGATGGCGCCTCGGCGATGATCACCCCGGCCGGCAGTTCCCGCAGCACCGCTTCCAGACGGCCACGCTCGGTTTCCAGTTCGGCTCGCTCGGCTTCCAGTTGCGCCACCAGGCGCTCCCGCTCGGCCGTGGTCTGCCGCTGCTGGGTGATGTCGTGGGCGAGGGCCAGGCGGGCGGGCCGTCCATCCATATCAAGCGCGTGGGTGGTGACCTCCACGTCGATGAGGGTGCCGTCCTTCGTTCGGTGGCGCCAGATGCCGGCGCTGTCTAACCCGCCGGGATCCTGCCTCAGTTGGGCGACCCGCGCGAGGATGGCCGGCCGGTCCTCGGCCGGACGGATGTCGAGCAGCGTCATCGACAGGAACTCGTCGCGGGTGTAGCCGTAGTGCTGGACGGCGGCGTCGTTGACGGCGAGGAACCCTAGGGTCTCCATGTCGTGGACCCACATCGGATGCGGGTTGGCCTCGAATAAGAGCCGGTAGCGCTCCTCCGACGCGCGCACCGCCTCCTCCGCTCGCCGGTGCTTGCTGACGTCGATCATCAGGCCGCGGAGTGCTTGCACCCGGCCGTCCGGTCCGCGGACAACTTGAACACCCTCGCGCAGCCAGACCACGCGCCCATCGGCCGCCACCGCCCGGTACTCCAGGTCGTGATCGTGCCCGTCGCGTGCCGCTGCCAGGCTCGCGGCCACGACCCGGTCCCGATCGTCAGGATGGACGAGGGTCGGCCAGAAGTTCGGCTCCGTCAGCCATCGCGCCACCGGATATCCAAGCACCGTCTCCGCGCGTTCACTGACCCAGGTGAATTGGAAGGATTGCGGATCCGCCTCCCAGGCAATGATGTCCAATCCCACGGCGCCATCGGACGGAGGCATCGCCGGGTCGAGCGTCGAGGCGCGTTGGCTAGGCGACGGCGCAGGCGTCTCATACGTCCTCCGGATGATCACGAGAGGTTCCTGGGGTGGCGTTCCTGGGGCCACCAGTGGAAGCGGGTATGGGCCTTGACCCGAACGCGCTCCCGCTCCAGGACCCGGCACCGCTCCCCCA
>JALYMD010000764.1 GCA_030773875.1 Chloroflexota bacterium
CGCCGAGCCAGGATCTGCACAGTCCCCAACGATGACCGCAGCACCTCCGCTGTCGCCCCATGGCTGAGCAAGTAATCGGCCGAGGTTGGGATGTCGAAGCCGAGGGTCGCTGCGACGACGAATGCTACCGATTCCGCCTCGAACTCCCTGACCTCCCGAGGCTTTGCGCGCTGCGCCTCGCCGTGGTGGGCGATCTCATGCGCGTATTCATGCAAGAGCGTGAAGAGCCGGTTTCGGGAGTCCAGCCCTGGCCGCAGGAGAATCGTCCCCCCCAAGGAAACGCCCTGGACGCCGCCCGGCAGGTGATGCTCCGCAACGATGATCCGCTCGCCCTCGATGCGTTCCCGGACCCGCTGGAAGAGATCTTCGGCATCGTCGGGCAGCGGCTTGAAGAGCGACGGTAACGGCTTGTCCTGGATCTCGTTGAGCTGGGCTGCGTCGAAGACCGGCGCGGGCTGAAACGCCACCACGACCTCCCGCGGCTCGCCCGTTCTTGCCTCGTCGATCTTCTTGGTTACGGGGGCCAACACCCAGATGGCACGCTCACCCTTGCGCACGGTGTACCCGAGCGCGTTCCACCGCTTCAATCCAGCCACCCGGCTGGCGTCCGGGCGCTGACTCCGAATGAGGAGGCAGTTGTTGGCGGAATAGTGGTGGAACCGCGCAAAGAAGTCCAGGACGTGGAGGTACACCTCGGTGTGACCGGCGGCAAGCTGCTGGGCCAGGCGCTCGCAGGCGAGGTCGACCGTGGCCGCCATTTGCGCAGCCCGCTCCTGACGGCTCGGAGTTGGTGGCTCTAGCTTGCTCGGAGCCGGGGTCATAATGCAGGTTGGGACAGTGATGGTGACATGCGAGTTCATGGCTACGAGATCCTCCCTTGGTCACGACAAGGGCGCCGGAATGGTCTCCGGCGCCCGTACAACGCGATGGATTAGTTCTGCTGGAGCGATTAGGCGGCGGGGCGACCGCCGGGGTCGAGGATCTCGCCCGTCTCGAAGTTCACGAGGGGCCAGCCCCGCTCTGCGTGCAACCGAGCTGCCTCGCCGCGGAGGATGACCAGCTCCTCGTCGGTGAGTCCGAACCGCCCGCGCGGTTGTCTGCGCGGTGCCGGACGCTGTTCGTGGTCGGACGGCGCTTCCTGCAAGGGATCGGGCTCGTCGCTGGATCGGCTCACGGCTCCCGGTTCCACCTCGCCCGACCCATCACACCTGCCGCAGTCGATCTCGCGCGGCTCGTCCTCCGGGCCGAAGTACGCCACGACCTTCCCCAACCCGTCGCAGTCCGCGCACGGCTCTAACTTCATAGCCGTGACCAGTGCGGGGGTAGGTGGCGCTGGATCAGGGCTTGGCTCTGGGTCGGGCAGCCAGCCGAGCTGGGCCAGCAGCAGGCTGTGGTGAGTGCATCGCTGCCAGTGCAGGAAACCCTTGCAAGTACAGCTGTAGTGAGTGAGGCGATAAACGACGTTCTGCTTACTTCCCGAGGTTGCAAAGTGTTCGCCGGAGATCGGCTCGACCAGGATGCGGATGCCCCTTCGTTCCGCTTCTCCTGCCAATCTCCAGAGATCGTCTGGTGTCGTTACCGCTTTGATCATTACAAGGTCCTCCCACCGAGCAGCGCGGCAACCCTCGTCACCTCAATCACCGCCCGGTTCGCAGAACCGCCCACGCGGAGCGGGACGCCTTCTCTTCCCTCGGCGTCCTCTGACACTGAACCACCCTGTCCTCCCGCCCCTGCATCGGCGGTGCGTGCGCGGTGACGGCGTGGCGTGGAAAGGTGGAAAGATCGACCCCAACCCTTGATCCGGCCTCTCGATGTCCCTGTGCAGCCGCCAGCCAAACTTCGCCCCCGCCAGCTAGCCTGGGTGCTTGATTGTGCGAAACCGATGATCTAAAGGTGGTGATCACCCCTTGTGGTGATGCGTAGGATGAGGCTCCTAGGTTCAACCGCTGTTACTAGTGGAGGGGGTGTGGTCATCATTCCTACTAAGGGCAGGTTGAGGAGAGGGCTTCTCACTCCTGTTGGCGGGATAACCCTCGTTGTCCGCAAACGGCGGCGCCCCTCGCCGCGACCGCCTTGGCACATCACTCGTCGTCCAGCTCGGTGGGGCGGGTCAGCAAGAGCCGCCCCACCGAGAGAACGGCGGCGCCTCGGCTCAGGCGCCGATGTCCGCGAGGATCTCGCTGATCGGCCCGGGTCGCGGCGTGTTCAGATCTGCGCTGGTCGTCTCCTCGGGGTTGGATGCCGCCGAGGTGGTCAGGACCAGCGGAATTACATCACGGGCGTGGACGCTTCAGATGAGCCGCCGTTTGCTAACGGCTCTATAGCGCCGCTCAGGACCACTAGCGGTCCGAGCGCCTCCAAGGCTTGGAAGCCCACGATCGCTCCCGGGTGGTAAAGCGCGCCATCCCCCTCCTGGAGACTGAACGAGCCGAGCTTGAACGAGGGGGTCGGGGTAATGAAGACAATCGCGACCTCCGGGAGTACTCCACCCATGGCCGCACGCACCTGTGCCAGATCCCCGGGGTCGAAGAGTTCAATCCGTCCCGCCTCGCCCGTGAACCGAGCGAACCCCTCCTCGATGATGCTCAGTTCGGGACCCGCGTGAGGGTGGGAGGGGACACTGCCCCCCACCTCCAGCGTGAGGCGTTCGATGGTCAGCACGACGGGCCCAGCTGGGAGTTCCTCGCCCACAACGCCGAAGACCCCCCGGTAGGTGATCCCTACCGGTTCTACGTCGTTTGGGGTTGTTGTCGCGCCGGGGGTGACTCCAGTCGCCATCTGAGAGGGGCGGACAAACAGCACCACGGCGGTCGCCGCCTCTTGGCCGTCGTTGCGGACCGTGCCACGGACCCCCACAGGAAGCAGAAGGGTATCGCCTACCGTGAGCGCAACCGGGTGCCCGGCCGGCACCGTCTCCTCGACGGGGGTGCCGCCACCCTCACTGCGCATCACGCTTGGCTCACCCGCCAAATGGAAGGTGAAGTCGCCCGCCTCCATGGCGACCAAGGAGATGCCCGACTCGCCGGGGGTTCGATCCTCGGCTCCAGGCGTGATAGTGAGGCGGAAGAGCCCGATGTCAACTGGACCCGCGGGCAACTCGTCCACCGTGGCCCGAGCCAACGGGGTGACCGTGTCTCCCGCCGGAGATCTGTTCTCTTCGGTCGTGGGGGTGGCGTTCTGCGCCAGAGTATATGGGGACCAGACAAAGACGAGTATGGCCAGCGCCGCGACCACTCCACCCAGACGGCCCACGCACGCTCCCTCCCAATCGCCTTCCGCGCGCTCCACCAGCTGACGCGTGCCGCATCCTAATCGCGGCCCTGTGAACACACAACGTCCAGCCAACGCCCCCGCGCGTGCTGTCCGAGGCCGTGAACCCATTGTGCCGTCCTGCTAGGCGCTGATGGCGAAGATCAAAGGAACGGCCCCGAGCGTGCTGCCCGCTGTGTCCCTGTTCCTCGATCCACTTGAAGCGACAGCGGCGGCTCAGTAACCGACCCAATCGTACGGAAGGAGATCACCCCTACCGCTCGTTGATGTGACGTCCCCACCAAGGGTCTGATGATCCGGCTGATGAAGCTGGAGCAGGTGAAGAAGAAGGCCCAGGCAAGGCTGGGACTAAACTCAACGTGATCACCGTCGTCGCCGAAGATGGCAACGAGCGTCCAGAACGCGAGGTGCACCAGAATCACACGGATGACGAAGCGCTTGGCGAAGAGACGAACGAAGCTGATGGCACGCATAGGGGCGTCCTTCCAGTGCCCGGACGATCATCCGAGGTCCAAACGCGGGGCCCCCCGATCACGCAGGGGTCTGACCCAGGTCTTAACGCACGACGCGACTAGGTGGGGCGCACGCTTCCTCTCGAGCCTCTTGACAGGGTGACCCTCCCCAAGCACCAAGGTGGCCACCGGAGCATTCCTGGAAAGCGGTCAGGTTCCGCGCAGGTAGCATCAACTTTGTACTGTGGTGTGGGCCAAGCTTCCTCTCGAGGAACGGGAGACGAGATGTTCAGGGTCGAGGCAGATCCCGCGCTCAAGCGCGGATGTGCCCCCGCGAGGAGTGAACGCACCGAAGGAGTCAACCAATGGCATCGACGCTGTGGACCTACCTTCCGACGGAGCGGGCAACCCTCGCCATCGACCACGACTTCTATGACCGCCTCGCGCACGCGACCGACCAGCGCACCTTGGTGGACCAGTTCGTGGTGCCGATCCGCTCGGGACGGGCGTGGCCACTTCACGCCGGCCAAGTCTGCCGGATTGTGGCCATCGAGGGACCTCAGGTGGTCGACTTCAACGCCTGGAACCTGGCCAACCCTCGTGAGCGCTTTTGGGCAGCACGGACCCGGCAACTGGAGAGCACGCACCTCACGACCTCCAACCGCCTCTGGTCCACCCTTCCGTACCTGCGCCCGATGCTGCCGATCACCAACGACACCGTGAACTACGGCACCGACGAGGATGGCGGCCGCTGCCATGACCTGCTTGGCGCTCGCTGCGATCCCTACGTCAATAAGCTCCTCACCGGCGAGGAGTTCGACTTCCACTGTCACTCCAACCTGACCCGGGCCATCCTGCCCTACCACCTTACCGAGTTTGACGTCCACGACGTGCTCAACATCTTCCAGGTCACCGGTCTCACGGAGGACGGCCGGTACTTCATGAAGGCGAGCCCGGCGAAGCGGGGCGACGTCTTCGAGTTCTTTGCCGAGATCGACTTGCTCTGTGCCATCTCAACCTGTCCTGGGGGCGATCTGTCCGTCCCGCTCTGGGGTCCGGATGCCGGTGACCCGCTGCCGACGTGCCGGCCGATCGGAGTGGAGGTCTACCAGCCAGCGTCCGATCTGCTGGCCGGCTGGACTTCGCCTGCTTCATCAAACTACGGCGGGAATCACGGGATGACCCTACCGTCCTTCCGCACGCCGTAGATCTCGTTGCCCCCTTGTCCAGCGTAGAAGAACTGAGGGTGCGATCGAACGAGCCACAGGCGGGAACACGCCCGGGCGGAGTCTGACCCGGGGAAGCGGTGGAAGGAGTGCCCAGCGCCACGAGGGCGAGGCCTCAACCCGGGGGATGGGCAAGTGGCTTAGCCCGCGTGGGCCGAGAGGGGGAGGGATGGGGCCGGTTCTCGCCTGGCTGCCGGTGAGGTTGAAGCGCAGAACCGATCCCATCCATTGGTGTGGCTGGCGTGTGCCTCTCGGGAGGCAGCTCTGAAACCTCGCCCCTTCCACTTAACCCCGTGTGCAGATTTCGGGGTCAGTCGAGGAGGAGGACGAGTTGGAGCGGCTCGTTGCCGCGTTGGACGTTGAGGAGGACGGCGACGGTGTGGCTGAGGACCGTGCGCAACAGGCGACCG
>JALYMD010000765.1 GCA_030773875.1 Chloroflexota bacterium
CCTAACAGCAGGGAACTTCTGGAAGTTCCACAACCCGCCGCCCCAACAACGAGGCACCAGGAGGCTCATGACCGGACAGGGCGCCACCGTCAACGTCGACGTCCACGACGCCCTGCCGGACGTCATCGCTCGCCTTCGTCAAACGGAAGGCACCGGACCGGTCCGGCTCAGCATTCCGGCCGGGAGTGCGCTCTTCCTCACGGCGACCGAGTTCCGCGTGCTCAAGGACGCCCTTCACGGACGCTCGGTGGTGGTCATCACCGACGATCCGCTGCGCCGCCAGCTTGCTGGGATGTTTGGCCTCACCGGTCCCACAGGCGCCCTTCCGGCCACACCCATGGGGGAAGGGACACGAGCAGCAGTTATCAACCCTGGGCAGCCCCAGCCTCCTCCCCACACGGGTGGACCACGCGCCGCCGTCCCGGGAACCCTCTCCACGACTCCCAGCGCACGGGATGATCAGGACATGGATACGTCCGGTGATCAGACACCCGGGCGTCCCATCTCCCCGTTCGCCATTATTCGTGGCCGCTTTCAACACGGCCCCGCTCATCAAGACGCCCCACCAGCTCCAGGCTCCGAAGAGGGAACGGCCGAGGGGAGGGGTTTCCCGGCTGGAGAGTCGGCGCCGCCCGCCGCATCGCGGTGGTCCGTCGCGGGCATCTCGCCCCGACTACTCCTAGACCGTCTCCCAGCG
Source organism: Chloroflexota bacterium (assembly GCA_030773875.1). Next base: position 698 of record JALYMD010000765.1, read on the forward strand.
TCCCTCCGCTGGCACCCGCCCGCGCGACGAGGCACGCGGCCGAGCGGTCGCATGGTGGCCTCCGTCCTCGGCGCCGTCCTGATCGCGGCCACGCTGGCGGTCGCCACCGCCATCCTGCTTCTACCTCGCGCCACCGTGGCCCTGACGCTCAAACAGCAGCCGGTTCGCGGAGAACTGGTTTACGCAATCCTGCCGGAGGGCGCGGAGCCCAGCCAGGGCGTGGGCCTCACAATCAGCGGTCAACCTGTAGAGCGGGAGATCAGCTACGAGGCGACCATCCAGACCACCGGCACACGGTCGGAACCGGACGCCGCGGCAAGCGGCACCGTCCGCCTCTCCAATCCCAACACCGAAGAGGTCACGATCGAGGCGGGCAGCACCGTTACCAGTGACGAAGGCATCGCCTATGCCTTCACCGAAGAGGTGGTCGTACCTCCCGCCGTGCCAGACGAAGACCGCTTCGGCGCAGCGGCAGCCACCGTCGAGGCCGCCGAAGGCGGTGCCGTCACCAACCTTGACACCGGGGAGTTGAGCGGCCAGCTTGAATCGGGTGTCTACTACAGCAACCGCGACGGTCCCATCAGCGGTGGGACGGACAAGACGGTGCCGATCGTTGCCGCGGAGGATCTGGCAACGCTGCGGGAACGGGCCGAGGCGGAGTTGCCAGCGGTCGCGGAGGGCGAGCTAGGGGCCAGTCTGTCCGAGGGGACGGCACTTGTGCCCGGCTCCCTCAAACCCGGGAAGCTGGAGACCCGCTTCGATCGGGGTGAGGGGGAGGATGCACGCATCGTCGCCATCAGGGCCACCGCCCCGGTCACCACTCTGACGTACCGGCCTGCCGACGCGGTCACGGAGGCTACCACGCGCCTTCGTGACGAACTTGCCTCGCAAGCCCCCTCCGGCTATGCGCTGGACCCGGCATCGCTTCTGGTCAGCGAACCAACACCCGTCGCCGACGCCGACGAGCCGCGATTCCGGATCACGGCCGAGGGCCGCACGCTCGCGGCATTCCCCGACACGGAGCGCACCCGCCTTGCTCGTGCCCTCGCCGGAAAGGCGCCAGCCGATGCAGAGAAGGTCCTGCGCGACCAACCGGGCATCGAGCGGTTCCGCATTACCTATGCGCCAGACTGGCTTCCGGACCGCATGCCTTCCTCCGCCGGCCGCATCGATCTCCACATCATGGGATGACTACCAACAGGGACCAGGCTGAGGACGACCCGATGCAGCCGGCCGAGGACGACGGGCCGCATCGCCGCCGCGAGCGTCGAATCATGGCCCTCGATGTCGGTGGACGGAGGATTGGCGTGGCCGTCAGCGATGAGACCCGCCTGATCGCCACTCCGCTCCGCTATGTTCTCCGCGGCCACCGTGATCGGGCTGAGATCCGCTCGTTGGTCCAGACGTGGGATGTAGAGCGCCTGGTGGTCGGCATGCCAACCGGACTATCCGGCCGCGAAGGTCCCCAGGCGGCTGACGTTCGCGCCTACGCCGAGCCGCTTTCCGCCGCCCTCAGCCTTCCCCTCGAGTACTGGGACGAGCGGCTAACGACAACCATTGCCGAGCAGGCCCTGATCTCCACTGGCACCCGTCGCGCTAAGCGTCGGGAGCAGGTCGACGCGGTGGCGGCCGCCGTGATTCTCCAAAGCTATCTGGATGCAGCTCGCCACCGGCAGCGCCGGACCGCCGCTCGGCGCCCGTACCGGCCGAACGAGGACGGCCCTCAGGAGGTCTAGAGAAGGGGAAACCCGATGGTATACTCCGCGCCGGTTTCCGGGCTCGACCAGGAATGCCGCCGGGGTGGAAGGGAGAGGACCGCGGCGGCCGGAAACGGACCGCGTCGGACGGGCTCGAGGGAGAATTGATGAAGAAGCTGATCATCGCGGTGGTTCAAAACGAGGACGCGGATGACGTGGTCGATGCGTTGCTGGAGGACGAGTTCCGGGCAACGCGGCTTGCGAGTACTGGCGGCTTTCTGCGCCGTGGCAACACAACGTTGATGATCGGAGCCGACGAGGATGAGGTCGACCGGGTGCTCGACCTCATCCGGCAGCATGCGCGGTCTGGGGCTATTCCCGCCGAAGGCGGCGAGACTCCTCCCGCTGCTGCCACGGTCTTTGTCCTCGACCTTGAGGAGTACCAGCGCCTCTAACGGCAGGTCCCAGCGAACGGGGAGCCAGTGAAAGGCTGTCCTTTGACAACCCATTCCCAAACACTGGATCGTTAGCATCCATCCGCACGTGTGCAGCAACCGCGATAGTGCTCTCTCATCACGACGCCGCTCGTCGCCTCGGACGTGCACGTGTGCCCAACATTAGCCTCTCGACGTAGAGGAGCCGCTCGCCCCAGCGACTAGGAGTGCGGCGCTCTATGGGGACGCCGACTCCACCATGGCGGCAGCTAGTTCTGCAAGGGTGGGCCCCGCGTCGGCGGTCACGCGGACATCAGCGAGGGGGTCGAGGGGTGTCGCGGTCCGGTTGATCATGCCGATCCGCGCTCCCGATCGCTTCGCTAGCACGGGTAATTGCGCAGCTGGATTGACAATCAGCGAGCTGCCGATTACCAGCATCAGGTCGCAGGCGCTCGCCGCGGCCGCGGCGCGTTGCAATGCCGCCGCCGGCAGGGACTCCCCGAACAGCACCGTTGCGGCTCGGAGGGGCCCTCCACAGGCGGTGCAGGTTGGCACGCTCTCCCCGTCCGACAACCTCGCCTGGATCTCCGCCGCCGGCCAAGTTCGACTGCACTCCATACAGCGGATTGTGTGTGCCGACCCATGCAGCTCAATCACCCGTTCCGGCTCGCTCCCTGCCGCCTGGTGGAGACCGTCAATATTCTGGGTGATCGTCGCCACGAGACGACCCAACCGCTCGATGACGACCAATGCGCGGTGACCTGCATTCGGCGACGCCGCACGCAGCTCCGGGTAGCTCGTCCGGCGACGCTCCCAGTAGGCGCGGCGGGTCTCTGCGTTCGCCACGAAGTCAACGAGCGTGGGGACGGCTCGCCGTTCCCACACCCCTCCGGGGCCCCGGTAGTCCGGAATGCCCGATTCTGTGCTGATCCCTGCTCCCGTGAACGCAACAATCCGGCGACTCGTCCGGGCCAGGTCAATTAACGCTTGCATGCTAAGTCCCAGCGCGAACTGATCCTCTTGTGCCCGGGAGCTGGTTGTCACCGAGGCTCCTTCTCCTCCATCATGCTCGTTCCCCATTTGGTTATGCCTCCGCCGGCAAGTGTAGCGGTGTCAGCCGGCGTGACACCGCTCTTGTGTACGTACACCCAGCGTGCTAGGATTGACACGCCTGAGAAGAGATGTCACAAAGCTCGCCCGTCCGTCGAGCGCCCCAGATGGGAAGCGGCGCTCGTCCGGTCGAAGCCCAAGTTCAGGTTGTGCGCTCCAGACACTCAGGATCAGTGAGGTCGAGTGGAGGAAGGGATGGTCATCACCCAACCGGCAGTGGATGTGTTGAGCGTCGACTTCTCGGGAAGCCGGCTCGTCAGCGAGTTCCGCGCACGGGCGCGCCGCATTATGCCCTGGCTGACATCGGTCGACGACACACCCCTTCCTGCGGTAGCAGTCACGGGTCCTGGGCCGTCAGTCAAAGAGGCTACGGACCTGTCAGAAGTCACACCAGTTATGGAGCGGCCTAGCACCAGCACTCCCACCCCAGCGCCGCTGGACGCGCGGGAACGCCGGGCACGGGCCGCAGCGGTGCGTGGATTGATGCATGCGCGGCAATGCCGGTTTGTCTTGGCCCAGGAAGCATTCGCTGAAGGGCTGACGCTGGACTCGGCACTTGACCTCCTGGCCGTGCCGACCTTCTGGGACATGCCCCGCGGGGGTCAGGAAGCGGCCGTTCGGGCGTATGAGCAAGTCGGCCGGATCCGTGATGCGGCCACCCTCGCCGCTACCATTCGCCGCACCTTCACCCCGCGTCCGGTTCCCTTGCGCCGGCCGGTCTCCACCGCGGCACCATCAGCTCACCGCGGCTGATCTGCGGACGATGGTCGCCGACCTCACGGTTCAGGGTCGGATGCTCCCAGCAGAAACGAGGAACAGCGCACCTTGCCGTCACTGACAACCATTGCAGAAGCACGCCCCGATCAGGGCTTGTGAGGGCAAACGCGAACCAGGCTCCCCAGGGCGGGGAGCCTGGTTGCACAGCGACGACGATGCACGGCGAAGACCTGATCCGCACCGCCGGGATGGCGACGGCACGCGCGAAACGTAACGCGAAGGCAGGCGAATCTCCGGGCACAGGGGAGGGAAGGGGGGATTCCTGTGGTCCGGACACCGTTGCAGCGGGGGGAATCCGCCTGTAGACCTCGGTCGCGATACG
>JALYMD010000766.1 GCA_030773875.1 Chloroflexota bacterium
ATGGAGGCGAACGAGCGCCCAAGCTGCACACCCGATCTGGGTGTCGCCCTGGGTCATGCGGAGGATGCCATCAGCCGATCAGGGTGATGAGCGAGCCCACGATCAGGAGCAGCGAACCGAGCAAGCCGAAGACCAGGAGGGAGACGCCGAACGCGCGTGGACGGGGCACAATCCCGATTTCCCTGGCTCGTCCCTCGACCGCGTCTCGGGCCTCCACCAGGTTCGCCCCGGTTTCGTCCCGATAGAGCTTGATGGCCTGGATCTTGTTGCCGGACCGGACGAGATCGTCCAAGCGCTCATGATCCAGCCAGCGTCTATCGATTGGAGCACGGTCCGCAGGTCGGCGCTGAGCGCTCTTACGGATGAGAAGGTCTGGCCAGAAGTTGGCGACGAGCAGGATCGTGAGGTTGACCACGCCCACGAACAGGAGGCCGATCGCGCTCCACGTCTCCAACATTCCTCCCACCTTTCTCCTGAGGAACGGCAACTTCGCGGGCGAACGTCGGCGAGAGGTCCCGGTCGCTCCGAACCTGGCCCCCGTTTTCCCGAGCCTCCCCCGGTCGTCGTCGCCGGGCAGCATCAGGCAATCCCAGCGGAGGAGCAAGACAGCTCTGCGCGGGGCTCCCCTCAGCTTGCCTTGCTTACGGTGCGCCGATCACCACGGCGGGGTTCGGGGTCGTAAGGCCAGATCGGGTCGAGGCGGCGGCGGAGGCCGTCGTAGAGCCGGGGGCTGTCCCAGCTGCTGTGGCTCCAGGCGAGCGCGGCCCGGGCTCGATCTTCGTTCTCCAGTAGGGTCTGATTTGGCACCACGAGTGGCGCATCCGGGCGGCGGGCGAGGTGAGGGGCGTGACCGCGCACCGCCGCGTCGGCGAGCAGGTAGCCATGGTTCATGAGCACCGCCTGCTCCTCGGGCGAGAAGGGATTGAGGTCGGTGCGCACCCGGTGGATGTAGCCCTCAACAAAACCCGGCGAGTAGGCCTGGCGCTCCCACCCGGGATAGTTGTGGGGGTCGGAGCCGATGCTCCAGTAGGCGCCGGCCTGCTGGCGGGTGATCAGGTTGGAGAGGATCCAGGTCCGCTGCGAGGCCCGGCCGCGGGCATCCACGATCGAGGTGTAGCGGAGGAAGCGCCAGACCCAGAGGTCCTTCCACTGGTATTGGAACTGGCCGCCGCCGTCAGAGACGAGGACGCGGTCGCACCGGTCCCAAACGGCCGCGTAGCCGGTGTTGTCGATCACCCCGCCGTCCGAGAGGTGGAGGTCCTCCACCTGGTCGGGGTCGTCGACGGTGACACCCCGAAACTCCTCCTTGGCGACGTGCATCGGGTCGAAGAGCGGCGGGAAGCAGGAGGATGCGGCGACCGCTCGGGCAACCGTCCAGCGGGCGGATGGCCGGAAGGAGCCGCCCTTGGGGTTTCCGGCGTAGTCGCGCTGGAATGTCCAGTACCGGCCGAACTTCAACTCCGATGCGCCGAAGATGTACTCCGGCCGCGGGGGCAACTCCGCCAGAGTCTTGTCCGTGAGGTAGCGGCGGTACTTCTCCGCCAGGGCATCCACCGCCGTGCTGGGGGTGAACCAGCCGGGCACAGGGAGCGCGAAGCGGCGGACGAGCGGGCCGGTGCGCAGATCGCGGCGGGTGAGAGCAAGGAAGCGGGCTTCGAGGTCGGTCCAGGAGGGAGCCGGGATGTCGGGTCCGTCCGGGTCGGCTCCCTCCGGGGTAGGCCAAGCGTCGCCAATCCGCTCGGCGAGATGTGCAGCGAGGATGCTGCCGCCCGACACCGCCGAGATCGCGTCGATCTGGCAGAGGATCCCCAGCTCGTTGAGCCGCCGTAGCGCCCCGAGATGGAAGAGGGACGCCCGGAAGCCGCCGCCGGAGAGGCAGAGCGCGAACCCCAAGCGCTGCTCCTTTGGACGGTCGTAGAACGCTCGAAGCGCGTCGGGGTCGGTCGGGATTGCCCCCCGGCGCGGCGGGCCGGTCTCGGTCCCCGGCGCGACGCGAACAATGGAACGACCGGGCATTGCTATCTCCCCTCCTTGGTCCGGTTCGCCGCTCTCCATCGTTTGAGCGTCTCAGAACATCAACCGCGCGGTCGCCTCACATTGGGGACGAGAGTGCCAGGACCTCACTGGAGGCTCGGTGCGGGGCGGCGGGAAGCTGGATCGGGTGGCGGGAGAGCCGGGCGACGCACCACGTCGCCCCTACAAGGCATCAGCATGGGCCGGTGGTCTGTTCCCTTTAGGGGACTCGGAGAGCCGGCATACCCTCCCGACCAGTTCACCGGCACACTTGCCGGGATCCCACGGCCTCCACGGAACGCTCCG
>JALYMD010000767.1 GCA_030773875.1 Chloroflexota bacterium
AGAGCACGGTTTGGCGGAAACGGGTGTGGATCTGGCGGAGCTCGTCCTGCAGGCGCGTTCGCGTGATCGCGTCCACCGCCCCGAACGGCTCATCCATGAGCAGGGTGCTGGGATCCGCTGCCAGAGCCCGGGCCAGTCCAACGCGTTGTTGCTCACCGCCGGAAAGCTGTGCTGGGTAGCGTCGGCGGTAATCGGCGGGCGGAAGACCGACAAGGTCCAACAGTTCATCCACCCGGCCTGCAATCCGCGCTTTGTCCCATTTGAGGAGCGTGGGCACGATGCCGATGTTCTCCGAGATTCGCATGTGCGGAAAGAGCCCGCTCTGCTGGATCACATAGCCGATTCGCCGCCGTAGCGCGGGAGCCGGGAGAGCGTGGATGTCTGTCCCATCTACCGTAATACGGCCGCGGGTCGGCTCATACAGACGGTTGACCAGCTTTAGCAACGTCGTCTTGCCGCAGCCGGACGGACCGAGCAGCACGACAAACCGTCCCGGCTCGACCCGTAGTGAAACGTCATCCACCGCTGGTCTTGGTGTGTCCGGGAACGCCTTGGAGACGCGCTCAAAGGCGATGGCACCGCTCGTTTGCGTGGCGGGCTGGTCGGTCGTCGTGGTTGGGGTCCTCCGCTGGATGGCGTCGTGGTGTGGATCATGTCTCCCTCCACCTCCCACACGTTGGGGGATGGACGGTGGAGGGAGACCACGATCTGTGGCGAATCCGGGTCTCCCCCCTATCGAGGGCAGGAGAAGGGGTGACGGATGGGCGGGGGTCGGCTACGAGATCCGGCTACTCCGCTGGAATCAGTCCATTCTCCTCCAGGAATGCGCGGGCAACGTCCTCGGGTTCCTTCTTGTCTGGGCCGGACACTTGGTAATTGAGACCGGACATCACCTCGTCCGTCAGGAGCGGCGTCACCGCGTTCAGCGTCGGGGCGAGGTCTGGGTAGGCGTCCAGCGTCTCCTGACGGACGACCGGCACCACATGGTAGGGCGGCCAGAGCCCCTTGTCGTCTTCAAGGACCACCAGATTGAGCCCGAAGATCTCGCCGTCGGTGCCGAAGGCAAGAACCACCTCGGCCTCACCCTGCTCGATGGCCTGGTATTTGATTCCGGGAGCGACGCCGAGGATCTCTCCAAACTCGAAGTCGCCGTAGACCCGCTGCAGGCCGATCATCCCATCCTGCCGCTCCGGGAAGTCCACCGGCGCCGAGATCGTCAGGTCATTCGCGATCTCCACGAGCTGCGAGATGCTGGTGACCCCTCGCTCCTCAGCAAATTCCCGTTTGACCGCCAACGCCTGGGTGTTGTTGAACGGCACTTGCTCCAGCAGGACCAGATTGAACTGATCCTTGTATTCCTGCGCTACCCGGTCGTAAACAAGCTGGTCAATCGACTGCTCGGCGGCCGGGGAAGCGCTGGGAGAGGCCGCCACCGGCGTCGCCGTAGCCGCGACCTGCTCAACGGGGATCTTCAGCACCTCGGTCAGCGACGTGCCGGTGTACTCGGGGTAGAGATCGATCTCATTGTTGACGATGGCCGCGTGGGCGATCCCCGTGCCACCGAGGTTGAGTTTGAGTTCGACCGGAATACCCGCGTTCTCCAGCAGAAGCCCGTACATGTGGCCCAGGATGAACTGCTCCGTAAAGTCCTTGGAGCCGATCCGGACCGGGTTGTCTTGAGCGAAGCCAATGCGGGGCTGGGCAAGAGCGAGCCCACCGACGAGCGGCGCTGAAACCGCGCCCTTGACTAACGTTCTTCGGGTGATCATCGAACACGTTCCTCCTCGTACACGAACGCAGGGCCGTCAGCCGCCCCGCAGGGCGCGGCGGACACCTGATGCCTATGCGGCCGGCGGTGCGACGAAGCGCTCTACAGCGCCGAGCAGCGTCTCCGCCAGTAACGCCAAAAGGGTGACGGGGATAGCCCCGACCAGCAGCAGTTTGTTATCGAGTAACGTGACACCGCTGGTGATAAACGTACCCAATCCGCCAACGCCGATAAACGCGGCGAGAGTAGCACTTGCGACAACCTCGACGGCTGCGGTGCGAATCCCCGCGATCACAACCGGCAGCGCGAGCGGAAACTGGACCTTGAAGAAGACCTGCGTCGGGCTCATGCCCAGCCCTCGCGCATTCTCGAGCACGGCGGCGTCCACGTTGCGCAGCCCGGCGTCAGTGTTGACCACCAGGGGTGGACCTGCAAGTGCTGTCAGCGCCAGAAGCGCCAGAGCGAACGTCGGCTGCAGGAACGGAATCAAGCGGCGAATCTCCCCGAGGTACGGATAGAGCAGAAAGAGGACCGCCAAACTCGGGATCACTCGAACCGCCGCGACGGCACTTAGAAGCGAGGGGCCCATCCGGGTGCTCCGTGAGGCGAGCACTCCTAGCGGCAGGAAAATGAGGATCGCCAGAGCCAGGGCAGCGACGCTGAGACGGACGTGCACGGAGAGTGCTTGCTGAAACTTTTCGGGATTCTCCTGGATGTATTGGAGCGTGTCGCGGAGAAGACCCATCAGGTCAGGATATCCCTTCTCAGCGGTGAGGCGGGCAGCAACCCAGTCGTGCCCGGTGCCAATGTCGCCCGGCACGGCCCCACCCAACCCTGGCACAGCCAGCCCAGTCGCGATGCGTCCTGCCTGTCGTGGGGAGACAGATGGGGCGACGCCTGACGAGAACTGATCTCGGTGCGGCCAGGCGTTGCCACCTGCTCAATCGGCCGCGCCGAGGACGAGGCTGGCATTGATGCCGCCGAAGCCAAACGAATTGGTCATCAGGTAAGGAACCGCGACATCACGGCCCCCGGGTGGCATCACGTCGAGGTCGCATGCCAGATCCGGATCGGCCAGGTTCGCGGTGCCGGGCAGGTGACCGTGAGTTAGGGCGAGGGAGCAGATCGCCGTCTCGATGGCGCCGGTGGCACCAAGCGCGTGCGCATGAAGCCCCTTCGTGCCGCTGACCGCCACGTTGTCGGCATGATCTCCGAGGGCCAGTCGGATGGCCCGGCACTCAGTCGGGTCGTTGAGGACCGTGGAGGAGCCGTGGGCGTTGACGTAGGCGATGGCTTCGGCTGGTAACCCGGCATCGGCCAGCGCGTCGGTCATAGCACGGGCGGCTTCGGCGCCATCGGGGCGAGGAGCGGTCATGTGATGGGCATCGTTGGTGGTGCCATAACCGAGCAGTTCCGCGTAGATGGTGGCGCCGCGTGCCTTCGCATGCTCCAGATCCTCGAGCACGAGCATGGCTCCACCTTCGGCCATGACGAACCCGTCCCGACCCGCGTCGAATGGTCGACTCGCCGTCGCAGGATCGTCGTTGCGGGTGGTGAGGACCCGGATCAACGAGAAAGAGCCGAAGGTGAGGGGGGCGAGCGGTGCCTCGACCCCACCCGCGAGCATGGCAGTCGCGCGGCCATCACGAATTAGACGAGCGGCCTCGCCCAAGGCGATCACGCCGGAAGCGCAGGAGTTGGCGTTGGCGATCGTGGGGCCGGTGAGGCCCAGCTCGATAGCGATGTTGCAGGAGGACGCCCCGCCGAAGACCGAGAGGGCGAGCAACGGGCTGACCGCGCGCAATCCCTTTTGAAGATAGACCGCGTGCTGGTCCTCCGCGTAGGCGACACCGCCAAGGGCCGACCCCGTGTAGATGCCCATTCCAGCCGAGACAGCCTCGGCAGCAGTCATCCCCGAATCGGCCAGCGCCATCATGGCGCAGCCCAGACCAAGCTGGGAGAATCGATCCAGGCGGTGGGCCTTCTTGGGATCCATGAAGTCGAGCGGCTCGAACTCCACCTCAGCCGCGACTTGGCAGGCGAAGGGAGAGGGGTCGAACCGGCTGATCCGACGCACCGCCGATTCCCCGCGCCGCACCCCGTCCCAAAGTGCGTCGGTGCCGTTACCGATGGCAGTGATCGGGCCGATGCCAGTGATAGCGACCCTGCGGCCCTGCTCGGCCATCAGCGTGCTACCTGTAGCTGATGAAAACGTCCCAAAATCATGGATGTCCCCCCCTCATTTCGCCATCACGACCGGCTATCAGGCCGGTCGTTTGTTGATGAGCGCTTCGTCTCCACGATGCCCTTGATCGTTGCCAGGGTCTTGCCGGCGATGTTGCCGATGAACTGCGGGCCGATGATCCGGTCCGCAAGAAAACCGCCGATGAGCGGCCACGGCGGTTTGAATTCGTGCCGGATACGGACGAGGACCCGGTCCGGCTGGGGATCGAAGGTCCAGTCGACAACCATGCCTTTGACCACGCCGGCAATGTGACGGTACGTGATCACGGGAGTCGGCCCGTCCCGGTGGATCTCCTGCACGGCCCGCCACTTGACAGGGATGCGATCCCGTCGTGCTGCCATCTCGACCACCTTGCGGTCGCCGCCGCCCTCAAGAAGGGTGACCCACCGGTAGTGCGGCAGGATCTCCGGCCAGCGCCCGATATCAGCAGCAAGCGCAACGATGTGGTCCAGATCCCCCCGCATCTCGACGACGTTTTCCGTGTGCATCGATGACCTCAAGGACGGCGAGCCGGTTGTTGAAGCGACGATCGGGCGATGGGACGCCGGCCGCGAGACCTCCGCGAACGAGGAAGTGTAGCCGTCAAACGCCAGATCGATCGCAATCTCGGCTACCGACGTTCGCGTCGGAAGGTCCCTCCCGTCAAGGACTACGGTCGCAGGAGCCGGGCCAGGAATAGCGGAGAGAGCGCTTGACGCGCTGGGCGAACGTTTCCGAGGACGCCCGCGAGCGTCTCTCCAAGGGCTGACCGGCGATCGAGGCGTTCGGTGACGTAGTCCATCAAGACAGGGGCGTGGATGAAGCCCTGCACGATCCAGCAGACCTGTCGCTTCGTGGTGAAGGTGCGGCGGCGAGCTGCCCGGTATGGCGCCAATGCACGCCCCGAGGTGTCTCCCGCGAGGAGGGCTGCGCTGGCGACTGGCGCCGCCAGTTCTGCCGCCCGTAGCGCTTCGTAGATGCCATCCCCGGTGAAGGGGTCCAGGAAACTGGCGGCATCACCGACGAGCAGGAAGCCGTCGCCGGCGGTGCGTCGGGCGCGCCGGATCATGCTGCCGACTCCACGGATGCTGCCCACACGCGTCGCGTGGGCTAGTTTCTCTGCGACCAATGGAATCCTGGCCAAGCCCTGCTCGAAGAAGCGCTCCAGCGACCCGTCTCGTCCGCTCACGGCAGCCGCGCTGGCGACAAACGCGACGTTGGTGAGCCCGTTCTCCAGTGGGGCGAGTCCCGCGTATCCATGCCGGGCGACATGCATCTCGCCGTGTCGAAGGAGGCCGGTCACGCCGCTGTAGTGGGCGACCAGGCCGGTGTGTTGAGGCCAGCGAGTTGGAACATCTAGCCCGAGGGCGCGGCTGACGACGGAGTGGTGTCCGTCCGCGCCCACGATAAGAGGAGCGCGCAGTCGCTCGCGCGTCCCACCGATCGTCGCCTCGACGCCAACCACCCGACCGTTCTCGACCAGGACCTCTCGAACGTGGGCACGCTCGCGGACGGAGGCGCCCACCTCGGCCGCGCGCTGAAGCAACAGGTGGTCGAGGCGGTGACGGGAAAGACCAATGGCCGTGCGGCCTGGCTGCCCCTTAGCAAAGTTGGCGAGGTAGCTCCGGCCCCCGGGGGCAAAGGTGCGCATCGCCTCCATCCGGTGGGGACCGGCAGCCAGAACGGCAGCCTCCACCCCTAGCATCCCCAGCACCCGCACCCCGCCTGGGTTGAGGTACTCCGAGCAGGCTTTGTGGCGCGGGAAACTCGCCTTGTCCAGCACGAGCACGTCATGCCCGGCGGCGGCCAACAAGGTGGCAGTGGCGCTGCCTCCCGGCCCCGCAC
>JALYMD010000768.1 GCA_030773875.1 Chloroflexota bacterium
CCTAACACCTCCAGGATTTTGTCCCTGCGGCAGGCGTACTCCCGTTCGCTCAAGCGCAACTGCGGCATCGTCGAGCCCCCCTGATGTGTCGCCTCTTGCGATGGAGCCAGACGCTACCGTCGAAGCATCTGGATGTCAAGAAGGTGTTGCCGGCTTCCTGATCGCTCCGAGAGCAGCATTCGGGTCGGGCGCGATGGGGCCAAGACGTTGGGAGCAGCTACTCTCAGCGGGTGAGGCGGTATAGCGGATCAAGTACCTCCGGGTCGTACTCGTACGTGCTCCGACCGTCCATCACGAACTCCATCCGTGCCTCGACGGTGCGCTCCGCCTCCGCCATGGATGCGCACCCCGTGCTGGTCCCTGCCAATCCCCAGGCGCCTGATACAAGCGGCGAGCCAGAGCAGGCTCCTAGCCCCCGGAGTGGAATCGGACGCCCGCGTTTGCGGGGAGGGTGACGACGCCGGTCTGGCTGGTCCGGTTTTCGGAAGGAGGGCCGACGCGTCCCGGTTCAGGGGACGATTCTCGGCGCGCGGCAACACCCCGAGGCGCAGCGTGGGCGTTCGGTTTCCCGAACATAGTTGTCCACCAGGCGGACAAACCTTCTGGCTCCTGCGGTCTTACCCTCCAGGACGATCATGGGGTCCGTGCAGTGGACTGAGATCCGTCATCCCTCCGACAACCTCATGTCAGACATTTCGACCCGAAACGAAGGGGGATTTTTGCGAGGGGGTCGCACCTTTTGCCCCTGTTTCGCTGCTCTCCGGCTCAACTGCGTTCATCGGCGCTGAGGGCGTCCCGGGGCCTGGACAAGCACTGGCCCTGCCCAGGAGGTAGGACGCTCCTTCCTGACGCCAGGCGACCCACCGAGTTGCGTGGAACGGGGGAATTTTCTAACCCCCTCCCATGTACCCTGGAGCGGTCGAAGTAAGCCGGTAGGGTCAAGCTCCTGACACGGATGCTCCTACCTACCAGGAGGGGCGGGGCACTGGGGGAGAGGGGTCCCCGGGGAGATGTGCTTGGTCGCTCTCGGGCGGTGGTGACCGGCAACAGCGACCCTTCTGCCTGTCGCCCCCCCAGCGGGTCGTTGCCCTGGGCCACGATCAGGCCAGCGGTGGATCTGGTGATGCTGCGGTAAGCGACAGATCTCCGTCCGTCAGCATACGGATGAATCGTCTCCCGCGGGTGCCCTTTGTGCCCCATCGTCCCTTGACCTCCTGAGGGTGCCTTCGGCACCCAAACGAACGTCTGCTGGTGGTCCCACGCATTGGGAGCAGTGGGGCGACGCGGGTCGCTGGCTCCCGAGCAGGAGGATCCAGGCGATGACCAGCGCGAGGCAATTGGCGGAAACTCTCTGGCGGCTGGCCGAGGAGGCGGAACGCCGGGGCGTGAAGATCCTGCATGAGCCTATCTCCAACGAGCACTACGCCCTGAGCGGGAGTGACCCGACCAAGCTGTACCGACTGACCCACTGGAGCTGCAGCTGTCGTGGCTTCATGCGCTGGCAGCGCTGCGGCCACTGGGCGCTCTTCCTGGCCCAACTAGGTTGGCTTCCCGAGATCGACCCCGAGCCAGATCCAGCTCCACCGGTCTCGGGGCTCGCTCCCGCCAAGACGGGCTTGCCCTGCCCCGATTGTGATGGAAGTGGCCGGGTCACGGCGTTCTTCGGGCCGGAGGATGAGCAGGGCGAGACCGACTTTGGCCGTTGCGGGGGGTCTGGTGAAGGCGATCCGACAGGCACGAGCCGGGTCAGCGATGAGCCGGATCCCTGGCAGGAAGCGCCATACGACCACCGACCTCATCCAAGGCCAGTGAGGAAGACCCGAGGTCGGTTCGGGCTGACGGATGAGGAGTTGGTGCTCCTGCGGGGGGAAGCGGCGCGGCTGCATGCCGAGCGAGGTTGGCCCCTCGTGAATTTCGAGACCGGCGAGATCCTCGAGCCCGGTGGTCGACCGGCTGCCTGATCTCTCCACGAGACGAGCACCACACCGTACGCGGGCACTGGGAT
>JALYMD010000769.1 GCA_030773875.1 Chloroflexota bacterium
CGTTCACGCCGCGCGAGAACATCGTCATGGACGAGAAGATGGCTGGGCTGGTAGCCCGGCTGGACCGGGCGGTGGCGCGGCTCGGCGGGAAGCGCGGACAGCCGCAAGCCGACCCTCGCGCCATTCTGGAGGAGATTCAAATCATCGAGGCGCTGGGATACGCCCACCTCAAAGAGCGATGGGGCGGGGGGGATGTCGGCGGCTATACCTGGCGCACCTGGCAGAAACGGAACAACGATTGGGATACCCTCATCTCCGAGGTGCAGGACAACTTAGAGAAGCGGTTTCCCCAAAATGCCCAAAAGACGAGGAGGTTGACGTGAGCCAGCGATATCTACCCGCCCTGCCAGACGACGAGCCAGAGCATTCCGACGACTTGCCCTCGCTGGTGGCGTCCATGCGCGTCGCCCGCAATCGGCGCAACTACCAGCGGATGGCCGTCGAGCTGGGATGGACAGACGAGGCCCGCGCGGAGGCTGAGCACCGGCGGCAGTTAGAGCTCAACGACCAGGTTTACGCGGATAAACAGGCCGAACGCGACAAGGAGATTCGTCTCAAGGAGCTGGAGCGAGACATCGAGGCAATTCGGCAAAAGACTGAGCGGTTCCGAGCGAGGCGTGAGTCCGCGGAGAAGAACAAGGCGCGAAAGCAGGAGTTACACAAGCGCCGCCTCGACTCGGTGGACAATATGGTAAGGGCAACTATTTTGGCCCACGCTGAGCTGCGAGATAACCCGCTCGGCGAGGAGCTGGCAGGAGAAATTAAGGCGGCCTACGACGCCCTTCAAAAGCTGTTTCCCGGCATCGAGCTGGACGAGGAGACCATCCACGACATGGCGGAGCGTGCCATGCTCCGCAACTTCGCTAAGCAGAGAGGGGTCAAGGTTGAGTGAGATTGTCCTGGGGCACTACCGCAAGCCCGGATCGGCAATCAAGCGATTCCTGAAGGTTGACACAACCGACGCCTGGAGTGTGCGCATCGTAGGTGCCCCTGGAATGGGCAAGAGTACGTTTCAGGCGACGTTCACCGAACAGTGCCTGGACGCTGACGAGGGGGTGATTCTCATCGACCCGAAGGGACTCCTTGCGCAGGAAGTCGTCAGTGGCACCAAGCACCTCGACAAGCTCGTCTACGTCGCCCCGCATGAGGCGGCGGCGGCAGGACACTACTGGGCGTTGAATCCGTTGGAGTTTGACCGTAACCAGCGGTGGAACTTCTCCGCCTATGCCACCTCCCTGACGGAGCTGCTGGAAAACATCGGCGAGTACGATCCCAAGCAGATGCGCGACATTCACAAAATCGTCTCCGAGTCGGTACGCCTGGCCTTGTCTCACAGCGGTTCCACCTTCATGGACACCTACCTCATCATCCACGACGAGGCCTATCGCCGGCGTCTGTTGGCGAACCCTCATCTGCCCGACCTCACCTATGACTTCTGGGTTAACGTCTTTCCTAAGACCGAGCGCGAGCAGCGGCATCAGGTCTGGTCGACCGACTCACGGCTGCGGGAAATCCTTGAGCCGGTGTATCTCAACTACATGCTCAACCAACCGAAGACGTCGCTCAAGTTGGCCGAGTGGCTGAATGAGGGGCGCCTGATTGTTGTCAATCTCGACCAGACGTACCTCGGACGCACTGACTCGGAGAAGATTGCGAACCTCCTGCTGGGCTATCTCTCCCAAGAGTCAATCCGCCGCCCTACGGGCCAGACGGCACGGGTGTGGCGCATCGTCGTTGATGAGTTCCACCGCATGGCCACCATCCCCTTTGCCAAGATGATTGAGGACATGCGGACCTACAACGTGTTTCCCGTGCTTGCCCACCAGCATGGGGCACAAATGGACCCGCGCATGAAGCACGCCGCCGAGCAGTGTTCAGTCAAGGTCGACCTTCGGCTTTCTTCCTCGGACGCGGCGGCTCTGGCTCGCCTTGAGGGAGTGGAGGTGGCGCTCCAGCGGTTGGCGCTGGAGAAGTACACGGCGGTGGTAACGATTGAGAGCCAAGGTCCACGGGGCTCTCGACGGGTGGAGACGGTGAAGTTACTTCCTTGGTGGTCGGAAGACCGACCGGAGCGGCCGGAGCAGTTGGTGGAGGCGCGTCAGCGACAGCTGCAACTCGCCAAGAAACACAGCGAGCTGCGGAAGACTGACGCCTTCGACCGTTTCCGACGAGACGGCGACGGCTCGCCCTCCCGTGGTACAAAGGAAGGACATGACCGACGTGACCGCGCCCCCAACCGAACCAACCGCCGCCCCCAAGAAGCATCGCACCCATCGCGGCCGGATTCACTTCAACCCCGACCTGGCCGTGCCCTACCCGATGGAGATGATCCAGATGGGATGGGAGACGCTGGCCAGTCTCAACCGTTTTCGTTTCTTGACCTCGCCTCAGGTGGCTCGGCTCCACTTTCTGGGTCGTCCCAACCTCAAGGGGGCAATCCGCTCGGACGCCGCCGCCCGAAAGGCCGCCAATGAGGTCTGCCTGCGCCGTCTGAAAGACCTGCAGTACGTCGAATGCCTGCCCATCTTCCGGCACACCGCCGCCAACACCTTTGTGCGCTCCGAGGTCAATATCCTGACGCGGAAGGGCCACGACGCCCTCAGGCGCCACTATGAAGCCCACGGTCTGCCCTTCTCTTC
>JALYMD010000770.1 GCA_030773875.1 Chloroflexota bacterium
CCGTGTCCCGTTTGCGGTGAGCCGAACCCGGCGGCGTTGACCAAGCACGGCGTCTGCTACGCCTGCCACCTAGCCGCGAGTGGGAAACCTGACGTGGAGGCGCACCATCCAATTGGCCGCAAGAACGGCCCGGAGACGATCACTGTTCCTGCAAACCTGCACCGCGCGCTGTCCGAGGGGCAGGCCGTCTGGCCCGCTGCCCTCAGGACCAACCCCGAGCACGATCCACTCGTCACTATTGCCCAGATCGTGCGGGCCGTCGCTGACTGGGCCGTCTGGCTGGCTGTGCGTTGCGAGCGCATCTCCGACTGGCTCTTGGCCCTCGCGCTCTGGCTCCGGGATCGACTCGGGCCCCACTGGTGGACGGAGGTGGCGCCGCTATGGTGAACGCCTATTCACTCCTCCCCGTCGCCGTCCGCGGCTTCCCGGGACCCGAGCCCGACGACGAGCCGGAACAGCCCGAGCGAACGAAGACGACCAAGCGGCTGAGGGAGCGGACCGAACGACCGAAGGTCGCCGTCGTCTTCGACACCGAGAGCGCGACCGACCGTACCGGGATGATGTCGGGGTTCGACGACTCGCGTTGGACCGGCCTCGCCCAATCGCTGCTCTTCGGCGTTGCCCGCGTTTGCCGCACGGCCGATTGGGGGACGCTCGACGAATACCTCTTCTACCCGGACGACCTGCCAGAGGACGGCGTGCGGCGGCTCGGTGAAGCGTTCGCGGCGATGACCTGGCCGATGGCCGACGGGCACGAGATGCGGGATGAGCGGGGCGTCCGAGCGCATCTCCTCTCGCTCTCGGAATTCCTCAAGGTCTTCTACGCGCTCGCCTACATGCATCGGGCGCTCGTCGTCGGGTTCAACCTGCCGTTTGACCTGGCCCGGCTCGCCACCGACTGGGCACCGGCCCGGACCCGGCACAATGCCGGCGGCTGGACGCTCACGCTCTGGCGCTACCGCGACCTGGAGACGGGCCGGTGGAAGGCCCACCCGTTCCGACCCAAGATCGCGATCAAGGCGGTGGACAGCAAGAAGGCGTTCATTAGCTTCACCGGGACTAAGCTCGGGCCGGAGGTGAACGCGCCCCGTTCGCGCTTCCGCGGGCACTTCCTCGATCTCCGCACCCTTGCCTTTGCCCTCACGGCCGAAAGCTACACGCTCAAGCGGCTGGCGAAGGATCTCTTGGGGATCGAGCTCGACAAGGAGGTGGAGCACGGGATCATCACCCCTGAGTACGTCGCCTACGCGCGGCGAGACGTTGTCGTGACGGCCAGGGTAGCCGAATCGCTGCTCGCCAAGTTCGACCGCTACGCGATCGCCCCTGTCCGCGGGGGGACGACGGCCGAGACAAAGTTATTTTCGCCGGCGAGCATGGGCAAGGCCCACCTTCGGCGCATGGGGATTCGGCAGCACGCCTGTTCGCCCGAGGTCGCGGGGTACGCGGCGGCCGCCTACTTCGGGGGCTGGACGGAGACACCTCTCCGTCTCGCCCGGGCGCCCGTGGTCCTGCTTGATTTCATGAGCATGTACCCCACGGTCAATGCCCTGATGGGCTTGTGGCGTTACGTGATCGCCGACCGGATCGACTTCGTGGACGCGACGGACGAAGTGCGGGCCCACCTCGATGGGCTTGAGAACGATGACGTCTTCGACCCAACGCTCTGGCACCGCATGCCGGCCCTGGTCTGCATCGAGCCTGACGGCGACATCCTCCCGGTGCGGGCGCCGTTCGACGCGACGCGCAACTCTATCGGCTTGGTGCCCTTCAAGGCCGGCCGGTCCTGGTACATGCTGCCCGACGTAATTGCGGCCAAGCTGAAGTCCCCCGCGGGGAAGGTGCCGAAGGTGGTCCAGGCACTCCGCATGGTTCCTCAGGGTAAGCAGCGTAGCCTCACCCCCACCGACCTCGCTGGCGTCCCGGTCGATCCTCGTCGCGACGATCTGTTCAAGAAGGTGATCGAAGAGCGCAAGGACGCGAAGCGCGGCATTGGCCGCTATGCAGGCATGCCAAAGGAGGAGCGAGACCGGATCGCCGCCTTCCACAAGATGTTCCTGAACTCCACCTCCTACGGCATCACCGCCCAGATGAACCGGCTCGACCTCCCCAGCGACGAGCGCCAACGGGTCACGATCTACAGCGCCGGTGAGCCGGCGACGGTCGAATTGCGGCATCCAGAGGAACCAGGGCCGTTCACCTTCCTGCCGCTCGCCGCGCTGATTGCCGCAGCCGCTCGTCTCATGCTCGAACTCCTGCACGCCGAGGTGCGGGTGCGGGGCGGCGCCTCAGCCTTCGGCGACACCGACTCGATGGCCGTCGTCGCGACGGAGACGGGCGGCACGATCCAGATCGAGGGACGGGGAGCCAAAGGTCAGCCGATTCCGCAGACGATCCATGCCCTGTCGTGGGCCGACGTGGCAGAGATCGTAGCGACGTTCGAGCGGCTCAACCCCTACGATCGAACAAAGGTGCCGGGCTCGGTCTTGGAGATCAAGGAGGAGAATTTCGCACCTGAGACTGGCCATCAGGTCGAAATCACCTGTCTCGCCATCAGCGCGAAGCGGTATGCCCTCTACCGACCAAATGGCGAAATCGCCAAGCGGTCGGAATCGGTGCTTGGCATGCTACTGAGCCCGGCGGAACGAGCGCCCGAAGACGACAGCGACGAGGCGGGCACGGACTGGATCACCGAGGTATGGCGGGAGGCGCTCCCTGCGGTGATCGACGGCCGGAGTCCGGACATGCCCTGGCTCGACGTGCCGGCGGTGCGGCGGCTCGCGGTCACGAGCCCCCACGTCATGCGGCTGGTGAACGCGTTGAATTTGCGGGATGGCAACCACCTGCCCAAGGAGGCGCAGATCAAACCGTTCAACTTCTACCTCGTCGCGACCGGGGAACGGCTGCCAACAGGCAAGGCACGCGGGTTGGTTGAGCGGGTGCCCGTGATCGGCCAGTTCGAGCGCGATCCGACTCGGTGGTTCGGCCACCGTTGGAATCGGCTGGAGGATGGCGCACCCGTCACCTTCGCCGGCGAGTTGTACGCCTTCGATGACGACGGGATGCCGGAACCAGGCATCGTCCCGGTCACGATGCGCCAGTTCGTCCGAGACTACGCGCTCCACCCGGAGGGTGATTGGCTCGGCCCCGACGGCATGCCCTGCACCCGAGCAACGCGAGGCGTCCTCCAGCGCCGGCCAGTGCAAAAGATCGCCGAGATTGTGATTGGCAAGGAGGGCGACGTGCTGGCCCGGAAGCGGGACGATCCCCAGACCGCGTTCGGGACGCGGGAGGTCGAGCACCTGGTCGCGCGGGGCGACCCGTGGGCGGAGATCGTCGTGCCGGCGCTGCGGCTGCTGCCCGTCTCCACTGTCGCCGCGGAGTGCCGGGTTTCGGCAAGGACCGTCAAGCGGTGGCGGTGTGGCGCGACGCACCCCGAGGACGATGGGCTGGTTGCCCGGCAGTTGGCTCGGGAAGCGAACCGCTTCCTCGAAGCCGTCGGCGAGTCGGCGGGCGACCCGGAGCAGGACGCGTACACTGTCCTGTCTCAGTTCGTGGCGGCTAACCAACTAGTTAGGAAGCAGCTGACCACGGTCATCGAAGGGCAGGTCGCCAGTCTCGGAATGCGGGGACTGGCACGGATGCTCGGCTGTCCCTACGAGACCGTCCGGCGCTGGTTGTGCAACGGCCCGCCGGTCTATCCACCGGGCTTAATCGTGTTGCGCGACGCGCTTAGAGAGCTCGAATGCCGTAACCAGTCCGTTGACGTCTTTCGCTCGAACTTAGAGAATTCTCCCTTGGGAACAGCGCCCGCCGCTCTTAGGGAGAATGAGAATGGTTCACCTCCGAAAGCGCCTCCCACTCTCTGGCGTTGTGACTATATTGATTCTGATACTTGATACGACAGTCGGCCCGCTGGGTGTCGATCTCTCCGTGGTTCAGGCGAGGGCGGTCCAAGCTGCCGAGGGTGAGTGC
>JALYMD010000771.1 GCA_030773875.1 Chloroflexota bacterium
GTGCTCTCCGGCTACGAGGCGAGGCGTCGAGGGATCGGCGGCGAGGTGCTCTGCACCGTTTGGTAGACAGGCGGGAAACCATTCCCCGCATGGGGATGGAACGGCCGCGGGGGAGCAAGGGAGACGATGATGTCGAGAATTGGACGCCGGCCGATCACGGTGCCGGCCAACGTCGACGTCCAGATCGATGCCGAGAACGTGGTTCGCGTCAAGGGCCCGAAGGGGGAGTTGACCTCCACATTCAACCGGGACATCACCCTGTCCCGCGAGGATGGCACGATCATGGTCGACCGGCCGGACAACGCACGGGAGCATCGCTCCTTGCATGGTCTGACCCGGACGCTGCTCAATAACATGATCATGGGCGTGACCGAGGGCTACCGCAAGGACCTGGAGATCCAAGGCGTCGGTTACCGGGCCGCCATGGATGGCCGGGTGCTGGTGCTGAGCGTGGGCTACTCCCACCCGGTGCGGATGGAGCCGCCGGACGGCATCTCCTACGCCTTGGACGGGATCACGCGAATCTCGGTGCAGGGGATTGACAAGCAAGCGGTCGGTGAGGAGGCAGCCCGGATTCGCCGGCAGCGCCCACCGGAGCCTTACAAGGGCAAGGGCATCCGCTACCAGGGCGAGGTGGTCCGCCGCAAGGCCGGTAAGACGGGTAAAGCGAAGTAGGCTGGCGTCGAGGCGTCGGGCTGATGGGACCTATTCATGCACCCGTCTCTTGCTCGACGCTCGACTGCTCGCCCTCGCAACGCAGGAGCGAATCATGCCACGCGTGAAGTTTCGGAAGAAGTTGAGCATCCGGAAGCGACGACACGTTCGCGTTCGGGCAAAGGTCAGCGGGACCCCGCAGCGGCCACGTCTGAATGTGTTCCGCTCCTCGGCGCACATCTACGCCCAGGTGATTGACGACACTGCCGGCAACACTCTGGTCGCGGCTAGCGATCTGGAGACTGAGGTGAAGGAGCGGGCCGGCGAGGGCGCGCCGAAGGCCGCGCGCGCCAAGGTCGTGGGCCAGGTCATTGCTGAGCGGGCCAAGCAGGCCGGACTCGACGCCGTCGTCTTCGACCGCGGCGGCTTCCTCTACCACGGCCGGATCCGCGCCGTGGCCGAAGGCGCCCGAGAGGGCGGTCTTCAGTTCTAGACATCTGAGATAGAGATACGGCGTCGAGGCATGTCGCTGGACGACGATCGAGATCCGAGCGGACGATCATCAGCGGACGGAGTAGGGCATGGGTATGGATCGGAGCCGGGACGACCGCGGAGCGCGCCGCCGCGGTGATGAAGGTGGCAGCGAGTACGAGGAGCGCGTCGTTCAGATCAATCGGGTTTCGAAGGTGGTCAAGGGCGGCCGCCGCTTCAGCTTCGGCGCCATGATCGTGGTCGGGGACGGCCGTGGCCGCGTGGGAGCCGGAATCGGCAAGGCAGGCGAGGTGCCGGACTCAATCCGCAAGGGTGTCGAGGCGGCCAAGAAGACCATGATCAGCGTGCCCCTAGATGGCACCACGATCCCGCATGAGGTGCAGACCTCTTTCGGTGCCTCCCGGGTGCTGCTGAAGCCCGCCGCCCCGGGCACGGGCGTGATTGCCGGCGGGGGGGTCCGGGCCGTGGTCGAGGCGGCGGGGGTAAAGGACATCCTCACCAAGTCCCTCGGCAGCAACAACCCGGTCAACGTTGTCCGCGCCACGCTGAAGGCGCTGCAGGAGTTGGAGTCGGCTGAGGGAGTGGCCGCACGACGGCGGCGGGAGCGCGCGCTGCGCCGGCCGCACCCGAGCGCGGGCGAAGCGGCTGTGTCCCGGGTGCCGGAGCGGCGCCTGGGTGGGCATCAAGGAGGACCGGCACCCACCTCTGGCGCTCCTGGTCGGGGTCCAGGTGGCCCTGGTCGTGGCGGGAGTGGCCCTGGTGGGCCAGGGCGTGGTGGGACTGGCCCCGGACGTGGCCGCAGGAGTGAGCAAGGATGAGCGAGCAGACGAATCCGTCTGGCAGCATGCTGCGGATCAAGCTGGTGCGAAGTACCATCGGACGGCCGGGCGATCAGGAGCGAACCGTCAAGGCGCTTGGCCTTCGCCGGTTGCACCACACGGTCGAGCGCCCGGACACCCCGTCGATCCGGGGCATGGTGACCAAGATTCGGCACCTTGTCGAGGTCGAGGAAGTTGCGCCAACCGGGACGATGTCCTAGCTCCGGCCCACGAGGCCCCAGCGGGCATGACCCGAGGAAGATAGAGCACGACGATGCCATTGCGATTAGACGATCTGCGCCCGAACGAGGGCAGCAACAACCGGCGGAAGCGCGTCGGCCGCGGCGAAGGCAGCGGTCAAGGCAAGACGGCGGGCCGCGGAACAAAGGGCCAGAACGCCCGGTCCGGCGGTGGAACACGGCCGGGCTTCGCGGGTGGTCAGCTGCCGATTCAGCAAGCACTGCCGTACAAGCGCGGCTTTACCAACATCTACAAGACCCCCTGGGAGATCGTGAGCCTGGAGCGCCTCCAGCAGTTGGAGGCTGATGGGCCCATCACCCCAGAGCTTCTCCACGAGCGAGGCGTGACCCGGGGCCTGGAGTTTCCGGTCAAAGTCCTCGGCGGCGAGTTGACGGCGCCGATCACGGTCGCGGCTCATGCCTTCTCGGAGACGGCACGGGAGCGGATCACCGCGGCCGGCGGCTCCGTCGAGGTCTTGGAGCGAACCGATCGCTGGGTGAACGCCCGGCCGCGGAGCCGCCGCCTTCCGCTCAATGCGGAGTTGAAGGACGCGCGGGTCGGCAAGGTGGACGGTCCGAGCAGGTTAGAGGCCATGGCGGGACAGCGTGCAGCCGGCGGGAACGGCGAGGCGGAGGGGGTCTAGAGCCATGCTGCAGGCCGTCGTCAACGCCTTCAGGATTCCGGACCTGCGCCGTAAGATCCTGTTCACCCTGGCGATGCTGGCGATCTTCCGGTTCATTGCCAGCATCCCTGTGCCTGGCGTGGATCGGGAGGGCCTGCGTGCCTATGTCGAGCAGAGCCAGTTGCTGGGGATGCTCAACCTGTTCTCGGGCAGTGGACTTACCAACTTCTCGATCGCTGCCCTCGGTGTCTACCCGTACATCACCGCCTCGATCATCACGCAGTTGATGACGCCGATCATCCCGCGGCTAACGGAGTTGTCGAACGAAGGGCAGCAGGGACGGAACAGGATCAACCAGTACACCCACTGGCTCACTGTCCCGCTGGCGCTCCTTCAGGGCTACGGCCAGGCGCTCCTCTTTGCCCGGGAAGGGCTGATCGCCAACTTTGGGCTCTTTGATGCCGGCACCTTTCTCCCGACCCTGGCGATCCTCTTCACGCTGACCGCCGGCACGGTGCTGCTCGTCTTCATCGGCGAGTTAATCACCGAGAACGGCGTCGGCAACGGGGTTTCGATCATTATCTTCGGGGGCATTGTTGCCTCGATGCCGGGCTCGATCGGTTCATTGGTAACAGGCGGGTCGACCACCAACAACATCTTCGGCACGATCTTCTTCCTCTTGATCGGCCTGCTGACGGTCGTCGGCGTCGTGCTGATCAACGAGGGACAGCGCCGGATCCCTGTGCATCACGCGAAGCGCGTCCGCTCGGGACGGGTCTATGGTGGGAACACCACCCACATTCCTCTAAAGGTGAACTCCGCCGGGATGATCCCGCTGATCTTCGCGGTCAGTATCATGGTCTTCCCGGGGATGATCGCCAGCTTCCTGCAGGGGTCCAACAACGGGTCGGTGCGAAGTTTTGCCGGGACACTGACGCGGTTCTTCAGCCCGAACACCTTCCAGTACAACGTGATCTACTTCTTCATGGTGGTCGGGTTCACGTACTTCTACACCATGGTCGTCTTCCAGCAGCAGAAAATTCCCGAGAACCTGCAGCGCCAGGGCGCCTTCGTGCCAGGTGTCCGCCCGGGACGGAACACGGCCGAGTACCTGCAACGGGTGTTGACCAGGATCACGCTCATTGGCGCGCTGTTTCTCGGGACCGTGGCGGTGTTGCCGTACGTTGCCGCCACCATCACCAACGTCCAGACGCTGCTGCTGAGTTCGACGTCGCTGCTGATTGTCGTCGGCGTGGCCATCGACACGATGCGGCAGCTTGAAGCGCAGCTCATGATGCGCAACTACGAGGGATTCATCCGCTAGCTCTCCGCTATCAGTCCTCAGCGATCGACTGCCGGTCCACCGTTGCTCGAAGGCGACCGCCTCCAGAAGCGATGCTGGGTGGACCGGCATCGGCAGGGAGGGAACCTGATAGCCGGGGGCTGATAGCTGAAGGCCTGTTCGTTATGCACGTGATTCTCATGGGGCCCCAAGGGTCGGGAAAAGGGACGCAGGCCGAGCGCCTGGGGCCGCGACTAAATCTCGTCCACACCTCGACCGGCGACCTCTTCCGGGCCGCGATCGCAGCCGAGACGACGCTCGGACGCCGGATCAAGGACGCGTACGATCGGGGCGAATTGATCGCCGACGACATCACGAATGGCCTCGTTGAAGAGCGCCTAGACGAGATTGCCCGCCGGCGAAGTTTGGGAGAAGGCGTTCGCGGGGCGCTCTTCGACGGCTTTCCCAGGAACCGTGTCCAGGCGGAGGCGCTAGACACGGCGCTGATGGAGCGCCACGAACGGGTTGGCGCGGTAGTCCAGCTCCAGGTGCCCGCGGAGGTGCTGATCACGCGCTTGGCCGGGCGGCGGGTCTGTGAGCAGTGCGGAGCTATCTACCACGTCGACACCAACCCGCCGAAGCATCCCGGCGTCTGCGATCGCTGCGGTGGGCGAGTGGTGCAACGGGAGGACGACACGCCGGAGGCGATCAAACGGCGCTTAGAGACCTACGTTGAGCAGACCGAACCCCTGCTCGCCTACTACCGAGACCGGGGACTCGTCCTCACGATCTGCGCTAACCGGCCGATCGAAGCAGTGACCAAGGCGATCATCGAGGCCCTGGATCGCAAGGGAGACACCGAACCCGCCGCTTAGGCGCGGAACAGGCCCGGGAGGAGCGCAGCGCAATGGCAATTACGATCAAGAATGCGCGGGAGATCGCCGCGATGCGGGAGGCCGGCCGGGTCGTCGCTCTCGTGCACGCCCGGATCGAGCCGGCACTCGCCCCCGGTGTCACAACCGCCGACCTGGACGAGATCGCCCGAGACACGATTCGGGAGGCGGGCGCCACCTCGTCCTTCCTCGGCCATCAGGGCTTCCCGGGGCATATCTGTGCCTCGGTCAACGATGAGATTGTGCATGGGATCCCGGGAAAGCGGGTCCTCCGGGACGGAGACATCATTTCGGTCGATGTCGGCGCGATCGTTGACGGCTTCCACGGCGACTCTGCTTGGACTTATCCAGTCGGTGACATCTCTGACGAGGCGGCGCGGTTGCTCCGGGAGACCGAAGCATCCCTCTACGTGGGGATCGCCGCCGCCCGCGCGGGCGCGCGGCTCGGCGCCATTGGCCATGCGGTGGAACGGCATGGTGGATCGCTCGGCTTCGGCATCGTTCGTGGCTACGGCGGGCACGGCATCGGGCGCCAAATGTGGGAGGAACCGCACGTCCCAAACCACGGAGATCCCAACCGTGGTGTCCTCCTCAGGCCGGGCATGACGCTCGCCATCGAGCCGATGCTTAATGTCGGGGGCGAAGAGACCCAGGTCTTGGAGGACGAGTGGACCGTCGTCACCGCCGACGGCTCGCTCTCCGCCCACTTCGAGCATACCGTGGCGATTACCGCTGGGGAGCCGGAAATCTTGACGCAGCGGCTGGTTGCGGTGGTACAATAACTAGTCGTGGCGCATGTCGAAGACATGCGCTATCTCCGTGTGCAGCGATGACGCTGCGACGGCGGTGGTGACAGGTCCCTTCACGGACCGGATTCGCCCCCCGACCGATAGGCGAACTTGAAATGAGACCAACGAGGAGTGGGCGGCGATGAAGGTGGCGGCCTCGGTGACCAAGCGCTGCGAGCGCTGCAAGGTCATTCGACGTAAGGGAATCATTCGGGTCATCTGCACGAACCCGAAGCACAAGCAACGGCAGGGCTAAGCCGCCGCCATGAGCGGTGAGCGGAGGGCGTCGGGCGGGTCCGACGGAGTAGAGGAAGAACGATGGCGAGAATCTCCGGAATCGACCTCCCCCGGGAGAAGCGAGTCGAAGTCGGGTTGACCTATATCTACGGTATCGGTCTCCACACCAGTCAGTCGCTGCTCCAGCGGACCGGGATCAGCCCCGACACCCGCGTGCGGGATCTGACCGACGACG
Source organism: Chloroflexota bacterium (assembly GCA_030773875.1). Next base: position 6,262 of record JALYMD010000771.1, read on the forward strand.
AGGTCAACCGGCTCCGCGATATCGTCGACAAGGAGATGCGCGTCGAGGGCGATCTGCGACGCGAAGTCTCGATGAACATCAAGCGTTTGATGGACATTGGCTCCTACCGGGGGCTGCGCCACCGGCGCGGGATGCCGGTCCGCGGCCAACGCACAAAGACCAACGCGCGAACTCGGCGGGGTCCGAAGCGGGCGATCGGGGTGCGCAAGAAGGGCTAACACAGCCTCGGTGATACGAAGAACGGTCCCACGGGTGGAGATGCACGCGTAAGGGGATCGGCTAAGGGAGGTACGGAAGCACTATGTCGGAGCGTAGGCGCGGCACTGAAGGCGGCAAGCGGGGCAAGACACGGACCCGCAAGAGGGATCGCAAGAATATCCCTCGCGGGAAGGCCTATATCCAGTCCACCTTCAACAACACGATTGTGACCCTTACTGACCCGGCAGGGAATGTGATTTCCTGGTCCAGCGCCGGCTCGAATGGCTTTAAGGGCTCGCGGAAGAGCACGCCGTACGCCGCGCAGGTCACTTCCGAGCAGGCTGCGCGGAAGGCCATGGAGCACGGGTTACGACAGGTTGATGTGTTTGTGAGGGGTCCCGGGTCGGGTCGGGAGATGGCGATTCGCTCCCTCCAGACCAGCGGAGTGATGGTGGTTTCCATTACGGACACCACCCCGATTCCCCACAATGGGTGCCGGCCGCCGAAGCGCCGCCGGGTCTAATCGATCAATGTGCCGGCGGCAGTTTGCCGCCGGCTTTCGCTGGGTTTGAGCCCACGCGACATTCGCGAGCTGAAAGCTGACTGCGAATCGCTGATAGCTGAGAGCTCATCTAGGAGGAAGCATCGAGCAATGGCGAGGTATACGGGCCCAGTCTGCCGGCTCTGCCGGCGTGAGGGTATGAAGCTTTACTTGAAGGGGTCGCGCTGCGACAGCCCGAAGTGCCCGATCGTGCAGCGGGCGCCGGCGCGCAACTTCCCGCCCGGCCAGCACGGCCAGCGTCGCACCCGGCGGCCCTCGGAGTACGGCCTCCAGCTGCGGGAGAAGCAGAAGGTGCGCCGGTTCTACGGCATCCTGGAGACGCAGTTCCACCGCCACTACGCTGAGGCGGCTCGGCGCGGCGGCGTTACCGGCGACAACCTGCTCCAGATCCTTGAGTCCCGGCTCGATAACGTCGTCTACCGGATGGGATTTGCCGACTCGCGGAAGCAGGCCCGGCAGTTGGTCCGGCATGGTCACTTCGTGGTCAATGGCCGCAAGACCAATATCCCGTCTTTCCTGGTGCGGCCGAACGATGTCGTCGCCGTCCGGCCGGAAAGTCGCAAGCGGGAGTACTTCACGGACTACAACGAGGTGCTGGCGACTCGGCGGGTGCCGGACTGGATGTCCATGGACGTCAACGCGCTGAGCGGCAAGATCCTTCAGCTGCCCTTGCGGGAGCAGATCGAGGTTCCGCAGTTCAACGACGCGCTGGTCGTCGAGCACTACAGCCGCTAATCCGGCGTCGTCGAACGTTCAGACTTCGGGCCGGGGGCCGGGAGTTCATCACCACGCGATCGGGCACGGCGTCATCCTTCACCGATCGTCCGGCGCCCACCGAGGAGGCGAGTCCGCTTGTTCGAAAAGCCGCAGTTCCACATTGAAACTATCGAGACCGGACTCAACTACGGTCGGTACAGGATTGAGCCGCTGGAGCCAGGATACGGCACGACACTGGGCAACGCGCTGCGCCGCATCCTCCTCCGCTCCCTGGAGGGCGTAGCCATCTCCCGGGTACGGATCGACACCGTCTGGCATGAGTTTTCCACGGTCGGAAGCGTGCGCGAGGACGTGACGGAAATCGTCCTCAACCTGAAGCGGATCCGGCTCAAGCGGATGCTTGAGATGAACGGTGAGGTTCGGGCGCACCTCTACGTGCGCGCGGACGGCCAGCCTGAGCGGGTCGTCACCGCGGGCGACGTGAGCTGGCCGACCGAGGTCGACCTGATCAATCCCGATCAGGTTATCGCCACCATCGACGCGCCTGACGGCGTGTTGGACATGGACATCTGGGTGACACGCGACCGCGGTTACCGCCCGGCCGAAGCCCAGGAGACCTACGCCCTCGGCGAGATTCCGATCGACGCGATTTTTACCCCTATCCAGAAGGTGAACTTCGTCGTTGAGCACACGCGCGTCGGACAGATGGTCGACTACGACCGGCTCATTTTTGAGATCTTGACCGACGGCACGATCGAGCCGGATGACGCGCTCGCGCGCTCTGCTCAGATTCTGATGGACCACGCCCGGATTTTTGCGGACTTCAACCGTCAGAGTCGGGATACGGCCGCGGGAGCGAGTCCGTTTATTTCTGACGAGGTTCAAAACAAGGCCCTCGCCGATCTCGGGCTTTCCCCGCGCGTTCTTAACGCGCTTCGCAGTCGCCAGATCGAGAAGGTCGGTCAGATCCTGACCATGGACCCGGACCAGCTCCTCTCCATCCGAAACTTCGGACCCCGGTCGCTGACCGAGTTGCGTGAGAAGCTCGCTGAGTTTGGTTACCTGCCCGAAGGAGAGGTTACGGCCTTCGACGGGAGCGGGTATCTGGACCATGCCGATGAGGCGGGTGACGAGGACGGTGAAGATGCCGACACGCAAGAAGTCGCCGAGGCTATCGCCTCCCTCCGGGTTGGTGGGGAGAGTGGCGCTGAGGGCGGAGAGGACGAAACGGTATGAGGCACCAGCGTGCGGGTCGCAAGTTTGGGCGTAACCCGGCTCAGCGCCGGGCGTTGCTACGCCAGCTAGCGATTTCCATCATCCTTCACGAGCGCATTACCACCACCGAGGCCAAGGCCAAGGAGTTGCGGCCGGTGATTGAGAAGCTAGTCACCATCGCCCGGGACGATTCGCAGTACCACCGGCGGCTGGTTCTGTCGAAGATTGACCACGAGCTTGCGGTGCTCAAGCTGTTTGATGTCATCGCGCCCCGATACGAGACCACCCAGGGCGGATACACCCGCATCTCAAAGCTTGGTCCGCGCCGCGGCGATGCCGCGCCGATGGCCTTGATCGAGTTTGTTGACTAGAAGCTTCCCTGTTTGCCCCTTGCTCTCGGCCGCGAACCGAGCAGCAGGAGGTAGCCGGGTTGCCTACGTGCGGCCGATGCAGCGGAAACAGCGAGGTGACGGACCGGACAATCGAACCTATCGGCCTAATTCGACCTCAAGACCAACGGCACGGGGCCGAGAGTCAGGGGAACCGTCGTCCCGTGGAGCACTGGCACTGGTTCTCCAGTACGACGGGAGCGGTTTCGCTGGCTCCCAGTTCCAGGCGGGCGCCCGGACCGTTCAGGGCGAGTTGGAGGCGGCGTTCAACGACCTCTTCCACGAGCCAGTCAAGACGGTTTTTGCCGGTCGCACCGACCGGGGCGTCCATGCCGTTGGCCAGGTGGTGAGTTGCCGGGATCCGCGACCCATGTGGGGGATCGAGGCTGTTGGCAAGGCGCTGAACGCCCGGTTAGCTGATGACCTCGCCGTAGGGGCTATCGAGCGGAGGTCAGGTCGTTTCCATGCTCGGTACGACGCTTCCTGGAGGGAGTATCGGTACCGGATTTGGAACGGGACGCCGCAGCCGCTCGCGCGTCACCAGGTCTGGCAGCGCGTGGAGCCCTTGGACGTGGGCGAGATGGCTTCGGCCGCCGCCCGGCTGCTCGGCCAGCACGACCTCGCGGCCTTGGCCAGTGGCGGGGCCGGCGTGCCGTGGTCGGATTGGCGGGATCGGCCCCGCAGCACTGTCCGCACCGTGCTTCGGTGTCACTGCCGGACGGTGCAGCCGTGGTGGGGCCCTGGTAACCAGGTTGGTCAGTTGCTGGAGTTGCGCATCGTCGCCGATGGGTTCCTTCCACGTCTCGTGCGGAACGTCGCGGCGCTGTTGGTTGAGGTGGGAAGGGGAGCACAACCGATCGGGTGGGTTGACGAAGTGCTTGCGTCGAGAGATCGACGCGCGGGTGGGGGCGCGGCTCCACCCCATGGACTCACCCTTTGGAAGGTTGGCTACGGCGGCGAGGCGCCCGACCCCGATCCCGTGGACGATAAGGCGGCGTAGCCGACAGATGTGCCCTAGGGGCGGACCGCCAGGTCTGTTCGCCCGGGCAAGCGAGGGAGCAGGAGGCGATGGAGCGACGTACGTTCTCACCGAAGAAGAGTGAACAGAGCCGGCAGTGGTTCGTTGTGGACGCCGAGGGGAAGACCCTTGGACGGTTGGCGTCGGTTATCGCGCAGACGTTGCGCGGCAAGACCAAGCCGTCGTTCGCGCCGCATGTGGACACCGGGGACTTCGTGATCGTGGTCAACGCTGAGAAGGTTGTGGTCACGGGCAAGAAGGAGACCCAGAAGCACTACTACCGTCACTCCGGCTACCCCGGTGGCTTCAAGGCTCTTCCACTCCGGGATGTCCGGGCGCGACACCCTGAGCGGATCATCGAGTCTGCGGTGCGGGGGATGCTGCCGCGAAACGTGCTCGGGGAGCAGCAGCTGAAGAAGCTCAAGGTGTACCCTGGGCCCCGGCATCCTCATGCCGGACAAAATCCCCAGGAGCTTTCTGTCGACGCAATCGAGCGCGCGGGCGCGACCAGGCACGCCGAGTAGGCGCGCGAGGAGACGGGCAAGAATGGCTGAGCGAGCGAATGAGCCGCGTTACCACTACGGGACGGGCCGGCGGAAGACCGCCGTTGCCCGGGTCCGCCTCTACCCTGGCACAGGCAATGTGACCGTCAACGGGAAGAGCGCGCGGGAGTACTTCGGCGGACGGGATCTTCACCAGATCAACATCCAGCTCCCGATGCGTCTCACCAACACCTTGGAGCGGTTTGATGTCCGGGTCCGGGTCGTGGGCGGCGGCGTTTCCGGTCAGGTGGGCGCCACCCGCCACGGGATTGCCCGGGCGCTGACCCGCTTTGACGAGGAGCTGCGACCGACCCTGAAGCGGGCCAAGCTCCTCACGCGGGACCCTCGAGCCAAGGAGCGGAAGAAGGTGGGTCTGAAGCGGGCCCGCAAGGCGCCTCAGTACACCAAGCGGTAGGCGTCA
>JALYMD010000772.1 GCA_030773875.1 Chloroflexota bacterium
GGGTAGACGGCCATTACTGCCTCATAGGGAATCCAGAGTTCGTCGCTCGCCCCATGAACGCCCTGGGCATAGATGAAGCCTCGGAAGCGGCGTCCGAACTCCTCCGACCCCGGGATGATGCCGACCACCCGGGCAAGGGCGCCGTTGCGGGCGTAGAGCATGTACCCCGCGGTAATGTCATCCACGGTGCCGAGGGGGCCGTTGCGGGCGGCAACATCCACCGGCGGCAGCTCCGGAGCAAAGAACTCCTGCTTGCCAATCGCAACCTCGCGATCCAGGGGTCCGAGGCGCCCCGCCGGTCGGGTGGCGAGGAATGCAGCCACGCCAAGGATGGCCAGCGAAAGCAGAGTGCCGACCCACAACTCGACCCGCTGCAGTTCTGGCCGCCCGGATTGGTACAAGGCCAATAGCATCTCGCCGATCGTGATGATCATGACGGTGACGACAATCGCGACCGCGATCGGCATGAGCGTCGGCGTGATGAATTGGCGCTTCAGCTTGGCGACCATACCTTCTCCCTCGTCACCCGGCGCGACCGCCGCTAACCCGGCGATCCCTCATCCCACCACAGTTTCGCGGCATCGGGCCCGGTTGTCCAGCGGCTCCGAATGCCCCCGATAGACACATCTTCCCGGCCCCGTGGTTGCGTCCGAGAAGGACGCTAGCGGCGCGCGCCTGCCGCCGGCGTTCCCGCTTGAGGGTCAGGGAGGTCGTCATCGAGCAGCCACTCCGAGCGACGGAGTTGGGCGCGGCGCCGGCGAACCTTGAGCAGGCGATAGCGGAACAGGAGAGGAGCGGCGCAGGCGATGACCGGGATGATGAGCCAGAACCAGGTGGTGGCGACGAGGAACATGCCGGTGTCGTAGGACTGGGACGCCCAGTAGATCAGGAAGACCGTGGCCATCTTGAAGGCGAAGAGGATCCAGATGAAGGCCCAGGCAGCGCTCATCTCCTCCTGCTCGCGCTTAGCCTCGGCCTCTGAGGCGGTGAGGGCAGGTCGGCGGGGAGGCGACTTCGCAACCATGGCCGAGAGACTCCAGAGGTCAGCCACCGACGACAGGATGCCTTTCAAGGGACCATTCGCGGGCAGCCTCATGCTTCGGAATCGGCACAGTATAGAGGTACCAGGGAGGTCTCGCTGTATCCGGCACGTCCCGGCGTCGCCCACTCGTGTAATCGGATCACGGACGGGTGGCAACCGAGCGTGGGCGAACGGAGGCCGGAGGCTGCCCTTCTTTCGCTTCCTCCTGAGCAGCCCACCGGAAAAAGATGACAGAAATCAGCATCAGGTAGATCGTGGACGCGCCCACCCACATCAGGAGGCCTGCCACCTCCTGATCCGTCGCCAGGCTCATTCCCCAGCGAGGCGCGTCGCGATAGTGCTCGTAGAGGCCCGGCGCGGCCATGGTGATGATGGAGCCAACAACGCCGCCGGGCAGGGTCTGGAGAAAGAGGTAGAGGCACTGCAACGGCAGCGCCAGGCGCGGCCACTCCGGCAACGGCCCGACGACCGGCCACCAGGCCAGCAAGGCCGAGGCCAGAAAGAGCTGGTGTTCCAGGATGTGGATCGGGGCGCTGCCCAGCGCGGCATCGTAGAACGGCTGTGCATGCCAGACGACCATGACGGCGGCGGAGATGCCAAAGGCCGGAACGGCCCGCGTCAGCAGGTACCCGGTGCGCGCCACAAGCCGCCAGCGCAGCAGCGGTCGGAGCACCCAAGCGGGGAGGCCGAGCAGCAACAGCGGGGGCGCCAACAGGATCAGCAGTAAGTGCTGAACCATGTGGGCACTGAGCAGATAGTAGTCGGACCAGTCGTCCAGAGGCGGCCCGAGGGCAACGAGCAGCGTCGCGCATCCGCCGAGGAAGCAGGCAATCTGCCCACCGGTCACCGGGCGCTCCGCCGCGCCCGGGCGACGCCGGTTGAGCGGCCCAACCCAGAGCAGGTAGGCGACCGCGGCACCAAAGACACCAAGACCGATGGTGGGCTCCAGGTACCAATGACTGTTAAGGGGGCCCGTCGGGACACCCACTCCACCG
>JALYMD010000773.1 GCA_030773875.1 Chloroflexota bacterium
CATGCATGAGGTGCCAGGCGATGGCCTCCCCCTCGCGGTCGGGGTCCGTGGCCAGGTAAATCTCGCGGGCGTTCTGGACGCTGGCTTTCAGCTCCTTGACGGTCTTGACCTTGTCTCGTGGAACCAAATACTTCGGTGCGAAGTCATCGCCGACCTCGACGCCGAGGGTGCTCTTGGGCAGGTCCCGCACGTGGCCCATTGAGGCCTTCACAGTGTAACCGCTACCCAAGTATTTGCCGATGGTCTTCGCCTTGGCCGGCGACTCAACGATGACGAGCTTGCCGCGACCTCCCCCGTTCGACGCCGGGGTTGCTTTCGATCCGGTCGACCGTGCAGCCGGTTTCTTAGCCGCGGGTGCCTTGGCAGGGGCGTTGGTGGTAGATGTCGTGGGCATAGGTATCCTGTCGCAAGCGGCCGACCGCCGCGCGCCATGAGTGATCAACGGGAAGCAAAGGGGGAATTGGGGCGGGACTACCTTCCTTGATCCCAACGATAGCGACGCCCCCGGCGGGTGTCAAGCCGACAACAACCGGCCGGAATGCGTCAGCGGGAGGAGCTGTCATCCTCAACCCACCCTTCCACCGAGCAGGTGACGGGTTCCCTCGCGCGGTCGAGCGAACAGAACAGGACTCGCTCTAAAGGACGAGACACGACAACGGTGCTCCCGCAGGACCGGCCTCATTACCCCTCGTAGCCGGCGCTAGCCTCGGGCGTAATGCTGTGCGCCGGCGTTGCGCACCAATCCCTTCAGCTCCATCGTCAGCAGCACCGCTCCGACCTGGGAGATCGGTTGATTCGCCGCGGCCGCCAGTTCGTCGATGTGCTGCGGGTCGGCCGTCAACAAGGCGAGCAAGCGTCGCTCATCCTCGGCGATCGGCAGCGCCTGCTGCACTGCCTGCTGCTCCTGGCGTCGACCCAGGTTCAGATCCTCCAACACGTCATCCGCATCCCGGATCGGGCGGGCACCGTCGCGCAGCAGGCGGTTGCACCCCGCACTCGTCGCAGACAGGACGTTGCCGGGCACGACGAAAACCTCCCGCCCCTGGTCGGCGGCGAAGTCGACGTGATGAGCGCCCCACTTTTTGCGGGCGCCTCAACGACGACAACGCCTAACGAGAGGCCGGAGATGATCCGGTTCCGGGCCGGGAAGTTGGGCGCGTCCGGCTTGCGGTCCGGCGGGTAGTCCGAGACCAGCGCTCCGTTTTCCACAATCTGACCGACCAGATTGCGATGCTCCGGCGGGTAGACCACGTTCACCCCGCAGCCCAACACCGCAATCGTGCGCCCGCCCACTCGCAGCGCAGCCTGGTGCGCCACGGCGTCGATGCCCCGGGCCAGCCCCAACACGATCGTCACCCCTGCCGCCGCCAACTCGCCCGCCAGCCGTCCGCCCACCTCCCGCCCGTAGGAGGTCAGCCTTCGGGTCCCGACCACCGCCACCGCCAGCCCGTCCTCGGGCAGCAGCTCCCCCTTGACGTACAGGACGGGAGGAGGCGCCGGGATCTCCGCCAGCAGCCGCGGATACCCCTCGCAGCCGTGGGTCAGCACCGTTACCCCCGCCCGCTCGATCTTCTCCATCTCCTCGTCAAGTGAGAGGGTCCGCCGGGTCTTGACCAAGCTCTCGACCGCCCGCTCGTCCAGCACCGTCCGCAGTTCCCCAGCCGGCGCGTCCCACGCGCGCTCCAGGTCCCCGAATCACTCGATCAGCCGCCGGATCCGGCTCGGTCCCACGTAAGGAACACGGTGGAATCCGACCCAATACTTGGCGCCATCGGCGCGAATGGACGGCACTTAACGATCTCCCCTGTAGCCCGCATCTCGCTCCGCGGCAAGGTGTGGCCCGACCCCAGCAGCGCCCCATGCCCCCACATCCTGTTCCGCGGCGGCCGAGTCTACCCGACGCAGCAGGGCTGGTCTACGGTCACTGTCCATGCGTTCTCAGGCCATCTTGACGACTCGGCTACCATGGCGGCATGGCTACCATTCGTCCGATCCGGCCAGAGATCGATGAGCCGACCGCCTTGCACGTTCGGGCGCTGGACGACCTGCGCTTCATTCGTGAGACGATGGAGCGCTCCGCGGCGTTTACTGCGATCTCCGGGGTCGGCGAGGTCGTGGTTGGGATCAGTGCCCTCATTGCCTCAGTGGTGGCAGCGCTGCAGCCGACGGACACTCGATGGATCGTTGTTTGGCTGGTCGAGGCCCTCGTCGCGCTTGCTATTGGCGCGATCACGACCGGGCGTAAGGCCCGGCGAGCCGGCGTGCCGCTCTTCTCGGGGCCCGGGCGACGGCTGGCCTTCAGTCTCACGCCGCCACTCATCGCGGGGGCGCTGCTGACGGGCGTACTGATCCGCTCGGATGACCTGTCCTTGCTGCCCGGGGTCTGGCTCCTGCTCTACGGCACGGGCGTGGTGACAGGCGGCGCCTTCTCGGTCAAGATCGTGCCGGTGACAGGGC
>JALYMD010000774.1 GCA_030773875.1 Chloroflexota bacterium
GCCTATCTGCCAGGTAACAGGGAGGACAGGGGGGAAACACTGGAACCACCAGGGGGAAAGCCCTTAGTCCCGGTCGGGCTTCCTTCCAGAGAAGATGGACACCGAGACAGGGCACCACGGGCGCGGGGCCGGAAGGACGGGCGGCCGAAGGCGCTGGCCCAGGCCCTCTACGATGGCGGAACGACGGGCGTCGCCACGATCTGTACGACCTTGGGGGATCTCCCGTGCGACCCTCTACCGCTACCTCCACCTCAAGTCACGCCCAGACGAGCGTCCAACCTGGGGAAGCAGACGCCCCAGAGCGACCAACGACCACGTCAAATAGCGTTGAAGAGGACAACCCGCCCGCGCCGTCAAGCATCAAAAGCTGTTCTGCTGGGCCTGAGAAGGGCTGTGATCAGGGGGAGGGGAGGCGCCCCACTGGAAGGCCTGCTCGCGATCTCGCGGATCTAACCTAAAACCAGTGATGTCGCGCAAGATTCGCGATGACTTTTGTGAGATCGACGGGGGGCTGCGACGGGACAGGGCTTGAGGCCCCCGGGACACGACAACGGCACCACGTTTAGAAGCCGCCGGGACCATTGGCGAAGGCCAATCGCGTCCAGGTGACGTCCGTCCGTGCGAATGCGCTGGCTTGGTTATCGAGTCTCAACGTCAACGCCAAGCCTTCCCGGGACGCAAGAGTGATGGTTTCGTCTGCGGAGACGTCGAACATGCGTCGCCCCGCCGGCACTGGCCCGTGGCGAAGCGACATGATGAGCGCGCCACCGGCGCCGACCAACCGCGCTACGGTGGGCATTGCCCGCCTCCGTTGCGATGCGTCAAGGTGCATCCAGACCGCGGTCAGCATCACCAGGTCGAACCGATCACGACGTCCGGCCAAACACGCGAGTTCCGGCAGGCTGTCTTCCAGCCACTTGATGCGGGGCGATGCGTGCGCGGCGGCCGCCAGGCGGCGCAATGCGGCGACGGGCTCGACGGCAACCACCTGGTGACCCATCGCGGCGAATGCGGCCGCGTCGCGACCCGATCCCGCCCCAATATCGAGGATGTGGGCCGGTCGCGTGGGAAGCAGGTGCAGGATCGCCCGATGCACGTCGGTGAAGGTGATCCGTTCGACGTTCCTGACGAAGCTCTCCGCGGCTTCCGCGTAACCTTCGGTGCCAGCGATTGGATTCGTGGGCATGCGACCATGCTCCTCTGGTGGGCCTTCTGGACCCAGGGCTGCTGCTCGCGCGGCGTTGGCGCACATACCGGCGTTCCGACGGGTGACTCGCCACAAGGGGCAGTTCGCAGTTGTCTTTGGAGCATAACGCGACAAGACCGAGCTTGCGGAAAAGAGGCAGCTGCCGCAGATCCGTGGACCATGGAGCAGGTCTACAGAGGGATGCTGGGGTGGAGGGCGCGGCGGAGTGGGCCTGAGATTGGCTGTTATCTGGGGGCAAGCATCGACGGGAGCCCACGACGCGACCCCGGTCAGCCACCGTGCTCCTGGTCTCCGCTTAGAGCAGGAGGGGCAAGCACACGCGGCCGCCATGTGCCGCTAGCCCTGAACGATGCGCGCCTCGTGCTCCGTGATGACGACCAGTGCGTGCTCCAGGTCGGCGCCGTGGGCGGACTGCCGAAAGAACGCGGCCAGCAGCCGGTTGGTCTGGGGAATGGTGCGCAGCAGATTGGGCAGGTCGAGAGAGACGATGCCGATGTCGGGCCGCTGGGCGCGGTGGACGTCCGCGGCGACGTCGGGATTTAAGGTGATGACGCCCCGACCTGCGGAGCGGGCCATCCGAATGGCCTCCTGGTCGGGGAGTTGGCCGCGGCCCTGCCCTTGCAAGGAGACGACGTCACGGTGGAGCCGCCGCCGCAGGAAGCGCCCGACTTTGGGGGAGAGATTGGCGTCGCGCGGGATCCGGGCGCCGGTCACCCTACAGGGAACGCAACTCGGTGCCCGCTGCCGCACCCCAGGAAGTCCTCGATGCTGGTGTCTATCTCTGGCAGTTGTGCTAAGCAGCCAGCGCCGACGACGGCGCCGTATCCGAGCCGGCCACCTCCCCGGCGTCCTCGGTGCCCGTCGCCGCGACGGCCAACCAGGCGCCGAGGAGCACCAGGACTCCTCCCACCAGCTGGCCCCGGCCCAGCCCCTCCCCCAGCAGCAGCGCCGCCGCCACCACGCCGATCGGCAACTCGACGTTGCTCACCACCGCCACCTGGGTGACCGTCAGGTGGCGCAACCCGTAAGCCCAGAGGGCGAAGGCCAGCGCCGAGCAGGCCCCGCCGAGATAGAGCAGGAGCAGCAGGCCTCGTGGACCCGGCCAGGCCGCCCCAACGGTCGCCAGCTCGACGGCTACGCCCGGGGCGAGGAAGAGCAGCCCGTAGCACGTGCTCCCAGCCAGGGCGGCCAAGAGTCCCGGCCCGCCGAAGAGCTGCCGCCCGAGGACGGTGTAAGCG